>CAVEBK010000064.1:0-11018 GCA_963613915.1 uncultured Collinsella sp. | reverse complement strand
CGCTTGTCGCAACCGTGCGGCTTGCTGGCAGGTTCTCGGTGAGAGGCTATTTGAATAATTTAAGTGAATTCAACTATTTGTGGCGGCTGCCTGTAGAAGTTTCTAAAAAAAGGATTTCTGCAGGCAGCCGTTTTTTCTGCTATAATAAAAAAATGGCTAGAGAAAGATTAGGCAGCCGTCTTGGATTCATTCTTTTGAGTGCAGGCTGCGCAATTGGTTGTGGAAACGTATGGAAGTTTCCGTGGATGGTTGGTCAGAACGGAGGCGGTGCATTCGTTCTTGTATATCTTGCATTCCTTGTTTTACTCGGGCTCCCGGTTTTAACGATGGAATTTGCACTTGGACGTGCGTCACAGGCAAGCCCTGTAAAAATGTACCAGGCATTGGAAAAAGACGGACAGAAGTGGCATCTGCACGGTTATGTCTGCCTTTTTGGTAACATTGCCTTAATGGCATTTTACACAGTTGTTACAGGCTGGTTCATTTATTATTTTGTATCGTTTGTTGCAGGCCGTTCTTCAGAACTGAACTTTGTAAAAATGATTACAAATCCAAAAATCAACGTAATTTTTCTGTTTATTGCAGTCGGGCTCTGCTTTTTTATTCTTACAAGAAACCTTCAGAGCGGACTCGAAAAAATTACAAAGGTAATGATGACGCTTTTAATGCTGCTGATTCTTGTTCTTGCAGTACGCAGCATAACACTTCCGAACGGTTCTAAAGGACTTTATTTTTACCTTGTCCCGGATTTTTCTAAAATCAATCTTAATGTAGTTGTTGCTGCAATGAACCAGGCATTCTTTACGCTTTCGCTTGGAATCGGTGCAATGGCAATTTTTGGAAGCTACATCGGCAAAGAAAAAACTTTAATGGGCGAAAGCATTAATGTAATTGTTCTGGACACCTTTGTTGCAGTTTTTGCGGGGCTCATTATTTTTCCTGCGTGTGCTTCGTTTAATATTGCGGTAGATTCTGGTCCGTCCCTGCTTTTTAACACAATGACAGCCGTATTCAATTCAATGGCAGGCGGAAGATTGTGGGGAAGCCTTTTCTTCTTATTCATGGTTTTTGCAGCTTTTTCAACTGAACTTGCTGTCTGCGAAAATATTCTTGCCTGCGTGCGCGAACTTACAGGCTGGTCACGCAAAAAGGGCTGCATAATCTGCGGAAGCGGAATCTTTTTAATTTCGCTTACAACAGCACTCGGATACAGCGTGTTTAAGTTTCAGCCGTTTGCAGAAGGTTCAGCGTGGCTCGATTTCTGGGATTTTATCGTAAGCAACAATCTTTTACCGTTGGGCTCATTAATTTTTGCTCTTTTCTGGTGCAATAAACGCTTTGGCCTCGGCTGGCAGTCATTAATGGAAGAAGCAAATTCCGGGGAAGGCTTAAAAGTAAAAAACTGGATGAAGCCGGTCTTTGCATGGTTTGTTCCGTTGTGCATAATCGCAATCTACGTAATCGGTTTAGTAACATTTAACTGGCGGTAGTAGTTTTCCGGGGCGTTGCGGGAGCACGACCTCGTTCCGTGCCAAGAAACTTGCGTTTCTTGTTTGTGTCTCTGTCTTTAGCGCCATCCATGGCGCCAAATTGTTAAAAAGCAGGCGTTGCGGGCGGCGTTTGAGCCCGCAGAGGGGGGAGCGGAAAACACGCGCAGCGTGGTTGGAGCGAGGGGGAGACTTCCCCCGCCGGCACTTTTTTTGCTCTTATTGAGAAGCAATTTTGTTTTCGATATAATTCTTTTTATTATGGAAACACGTAACATTTTTGAAAATCTTTCTTGTATTGACCACCGCTATTCACTTTCAGAAAAAGCGGTTTTTGACGGACTTTCTCAGTATATCTCTGAACAGGCTTCGATCCGCTCGTGCGCAAAATGCGAAGCTGCTTTGGTAAAGGCTCACTTAAAGGTTCGCGGCGAACTTACAGACGCTCTTGCAAAAACTCTGGACGACGTTGCTGCAAACATTGATCCTGAAGAAGTTTACGCTGAAGAAGAAAAAACAAAGCACAATATCCGCGCGCTTGTAAACGTAATGAAGACAAAGGTCGATTCAAAAATCGGACCGCTCATTCACCTTGGAGCAACTTCCGTTGATATCCTCGACACAGCATTGTCCTGCAGAATGAGAGATGTTACAAAAAATGTTGTGCTTCCAGAGCTCAAAAAACTCGAAAACTACCTTTGCGACATTGCAGAACGCGAAAGTGCAACTCCACAGGTTGGACGCACTCACGGTCAGCACGCAGTTCCTATCACATTCGGCTGGGAAGTTGCAGAATTTGTTGCCAGACTCGGAAAATCAATCTTAAAAATCGAAGAACTTTCTAACGACTTAGTTGGAAAACTTGCAGGTCCTGTAGGCTCTTACAACGGTCCTTCAATGATTGTAAAAGATCCTGAAGAACTCGAACGCATTTACACAGAATTTTTAGGCTTAAAACCTTCTGAATATTCAAACCAGCTTGTAGAAGCAGAACACGTTCTCCGTCTCCTGCTCGAAATGAACGTTGCTTTCGGAATCATCGCAAACCTTGCAGACGATCTTCGTAACCTCCAGCGTTCAGAAATCGGCGAAGTATTTGAATATTTTGCTGCAACCCAGGTAGGCTCTTCGACAATGCCTCAGAAGCGCAATCCATGGAACAGCGAACACGTAAAATCATTGTGGAAGGCAATGTGCCCTCGCGTAATTACATTCTATATGGATCAGATTTCAGAACATCAGCGCGACCTTTCAAATTCTGCAAGCCAGCGTTTTATTACAGACTACATTGCAGGCTTTACAATGGCTGTAAGCAGAATGAATTCCGTAGTAAAAGGACTTCAGGCAGACCGCGAAAATATGGCTAAAAACCTCGAAAGCGCAGGCGGAAAAGTAAAGGGCGGAGTTCTCGCAGAACCGGCATACATCCTGCTCGGCGAAGCAGGCTACAACGACGGACACGAAATTATCCGCCAGATTACACTCGAAGCCGAAAAAACAGGAAAAACATTCTTTGAAGTGCTCAAAACTCACGAAAAAGAATACAAAGATATTACAGCCCAGCTCGAAAAGCTCGGAGTTGAAAACCCTGCAAGCTTCTTTGAACATCCGGCAAACTACTGCGGCCTGGCAGCAAAAAAATCAGCCCGCCTGGCAAGAAAATACCGCGAACTGATGAAATAGTTTTTGTAACTGAAATAATTGAAGCGTCCTTTGTGGGGCGCTTTTTTTTATGCAACTACATTTTTAAGGCGGACTTTTTGTATATACACAACACTTTTAAGGCGCACTTTTTAAATTTTATAATCCGGGCGTTCCGGCACTGCGCGCCGTCGGGCCTTCCAGCCTTCGCTAGGCGCTCATTCCTCCGCTTACGCTCCGGAACTAAAGGGCTTCCACGCCCTAACGCTAAAGAAAATTCAAAAAAACATTTAAGACAGTTTAGGAATAATAAGTTTCTTCAATTTTGGATTTTATATCTTCAAAGGCTTTCAGGTTGTTATAAACAATCTTTACATAAAGACTTTTTATAGCCTAATACCACTAATGAATCAGCATATTTTTCGGCATCTTCAAAAGTGTAAAATTCTTTATACAATCCTTGTCCTTCTCCACCGTTCTTCCTTATCTGATTACAAGGATTTTTGTGAATACAAACTCTTTTATTCGGTTTGTTTTCGTAGGTTGTGTATTTTTCCATATTTTTTCCTCCAAAAATATTTTACTCAGTAGCGTTTTGTGCGATGCGGATGCCCATCCAATCAAAAGTTGAAAAATACGAATTATCCCAACTATATCTCTTATATATTTTACAATCCATGGTTGAACTATTAGTGACGGAAGCATAAGAATAAATGCATCCTCCCCTATAAATGCTCGAGGTTGAACCCCCACTGTTATGATGTATAGGATTTGTAAGTTCTCCTGTTCCCCAGTCTGCATAATAGTCATAACACCATTCTGCAGCGTTTCCGCTCATATCATAAATTCCCAATTTGTTAGCCGCTTTTGTACCCACAGGATGCATTTCACTTCCTGAATTACTGTAGTACCAGGCAACAGTACCAATCGTGTTACTTCCGCTGTAAGTCGTATACGAAAGATATTTTCCGCCGTTGGCTGCATACTCCCATTCACATTCTGTTGGCAGCCGGTAACCGTTTTTTGTTTTATCCCAATTAAAAGTTCCGCTTGTAGAAGAATAATCGCGCCACACGGAATTTCCCCGGTAGTAAACCGGTTCTAAACCTTTGTATTCACTGTATGCGTTGAGCCAGACACAGGCACCGTTCCAGCTTATGCATGTTGCAGGCACAAAACTTTTGTATTCATCATTCGTTGCATAGCCTTTTCTGGCGGTTCCTAAAACATAGTTTTTTTCTGTTGTTGCCCAGGTGCAAACTTCTTTCCAAAGCTCGTAGGTCAATTCGTACTGTGCAATCCTGAATGAACTTAAAGTAATTGTCGGGCGGCTGGTAGAATCCGGGTCGCCCATCAAAAACGTTCCGCCTTCAACATCAATCATTGCGGCGTAATCCTTTCCCCACTGGGCGTAGAGCGTTACATTTGCCGCAGGCGTAATTTTGCTTCCGGCAGAATAGCCTTGTCCGCTTGTGCCGTCCTTGCTTGTGTTCCAGTTTGTAAATGCGTAGCCTGTTTTTGTAAGCGTACCCGAATTGCTGCTTACCGTTATACTGCTTCCTTTTTCAACATAAACGCTTTCCGGAACTGTGCCGCCTGTTGCCCCGTTTGCGTCGTATGTGATTTTCCACATCTCTTTTACCCATTTTGCGTAAAGCGTTATGTCTTCGCCCGGGTAGAATGGAAATGAAACTTTGCTTTCGTCTGTAAAGTCTGCATTTGTGTACCAGCCGGAAAGCATACAGTTTGCCTTCGTTGATTCAGGGCTATTTTCCACAACATAAGAATTAACGTCGCTAACCGCAGTTCCACCGTTCGTTTCAAAAGTTACTGTAAAGTTTTCCTTATATTCTGCATAAAAAGTAATGTCCGCCGTAAGCGTAAGCGGAAATTCCACTTTTTTTGTAAGAGCGGAATCCGTGTACCATGAAATAAATGTAAAGCCAGATTTTTCAGGAGCCGAAATGCTTTCAACAGTACGAGCCCTGAAAGAAACTATCTCACTTCCCCCGTTTGTTTCAAAGCTTACAAGATAAGTCGGAAGCCACTTTGCATATAACGTTGTATCTTTTTCAACCGAAAAAGGAACTGAAATAGCATTTCCGGAAAGACTTGCAGACGTAAACCAGCCGGCAAATTCATAGTTTTCTTTTTCCGGTTCAGGCAGAGATGATAAAATTCCAGTTTTAACAGATTCAACTTCACTTCCGCCGTTAGAATTAAAAGTTACCGTATAATTTTGAATCCATTTTGCATAAAGCGTCGTGTCATTTTTTATGGTCAGAGGAAAAGAAACTTTTTCGCCCGCAAAACCTGCATTTGTGTACCATCCAGCAAAAGTGCAATCTGTTTTTATTAGGGAAGAAGGCTCGTTCAAAGCAGAAGCAACAACACTTTCCAAAACCATATCACAGTTTGTAACAAAATTTACCGTGTATTTCTGGTTCCATCTTGCGTATAAAACGGTAGCTTCCTTTGGCTCATAAGGAAAAGTCACAACATCTTCAGAAAAATCAGATTTTTCGTACCAGCCTAAAAAGTCGCAGTTTGCTTTTGTCGTTTTCGGTTCAGCCTGAATCCTGTTTGTTGTTACAGACTCAACCTTGCTTCCTCCGTTTGTTTCAAAACTCACCTCGTAAAGTTCTGCTGCATCCTGAAAAAATGGATTTTTACAAGTTAAAAAAAGTACAGCGATTAAGTTTATAAAAATTGCAGATTTAAAGATCTTCATGATAGTTCTCCTGTAAAGCTTCGCGTTAGCGACAGCATCTCCTAAAAAAATTAGAATCTTAAGCCAAAATTTAATCCGGCACCAAACATAAATGGGTAGCCGATCCGCAGGTTTGGTTCAATATAAAATGAATTGAGCCCTTGTCTAAAACCAAGGTTAATTCCGCCACTAGTCGAAAGTTTTGTATCGTCGTCAATAAAAATAAAACTTACGCCACCGTCTGCTTCTATAAAAACACCTGTTGAAGGCTCTCCGGAAGGAGAAACTAAATAAATTCTTAAAAATCCTGCTGGTTCAAGTGTGTAAATTGAATTTTCTTTATTGAAAAAGTCGTAGCTCATTAGAGTTTTTATTCCCATTGTCAGACGGCGTGTAAAGTTGTAGTCAAAATAAATACCGGCACCTGGAGAAAATTTTAAAACAGAGTTTTTGTTGCCTTCCAATAAAAAGCCCAGAGAACTTTTGCAGTAATTTGCAGCCCGGCCAAAAAGTTCTTCTGTTTTAGCTGAACGGGAAAATGTGTATGTTTTGTAGAGTATGTACGAGGCTGTTTCTACTTCAAGAATGTTTACGGTAAAATTGTATTGATTTTCAAGTTCCGTTACTTTTCCAAGAACTATTGCATTTGCACCGAGCATTTTGCAGATTGAAAGTGCGGTTTCGTCGCTTACCCAGCCGCTCATCTGAAAATCCAGTTCTTTTTGAATTTTGTCTAAGTGATTTCTTGTAATGAGTTTTATTTTTTTTGATTCAGTTACAATTGAATTTAACTGGCTTTGAATATAGTTCGACATTTCTTGGCTGGAAGAAGAAAAATTTAGAATACAGACGATGGAACCTTCTGTAAGTGATTCTGTAATGTCGTTTCCTGCATTTTTCAAAACTGAATCAAGGTTTTCCCTGGCAGAAACATTCCACATAAAAGCTAAAAAGAATAACGATAAGAAGAATTTTTTCATTTAAAAACATTTCCTGTAAAAAAATATTCTTAAACTCAAGTTTTGAACAAAAATCGAAAAAAAATGAGTTTTAATTTATATGAATTATATACTAATCCTCATAAAAATAGAAATTAAGGCAGTTTTATGTTTTTAAGATAATAAAGATTTTTTCAGGATTCTCACAAAATAAAAGAATGGGAATTCGGCATACGTTTATTCAGAATATGAAATTTTACAGAAAACAGGCGGGGCTTACTCAGGAAAAACTTGCGGAATTAATTGGAATGAGCACTTCCTATATTGGCGATATGGAGGCCAGGGAAAGATTTCCTTCTGCAGAAACGATAGACAGAATTGCCGATGCTTTAAATATGCGTCCTTCTGAACTTTTTAACGAAAGAGGCAGCCCGGAAACAACAAAAGAAAGTTTTGAAAAAATCTATGCCACAAAACTAAATGAAGAATTAAAAAAACGTATTTTAAAAGACATAGACGATGTCTGCGAACTGATTTAGTGCGCTAAAGCGCATGGCTTCACGCTTACGCGTGAAGGATTGGAGCACCTGCGTAGCAGTTCCGTAGCGGTGAGCGGAGGAATGAGCCGCGCAAGACGGCGAAGTGCGCAAAGCCTGACCCGTAAGGGGCACGCCCAAAAGAAAATTCACCAAAAAAAGCACAAAAAACGAAACTATCCCACTATATATATGTTTTGAATCTATACGATAAAGAAATTCTAGTGTATATTTTAACTTCCTAGAAAAAACAAATTGGAGACACAAATGAACAAAGCAGAACTTATTGACGCTATTGCAGCAGACACAAATCTTTCTAAGAAAGATACAGACCTTTTTATCAGGGCTTTTACAGAAAACGTAGCAAAGTCTCTTGAAAAAGGCGAAGCTGTTCAGCTTTTAGGTTTTGGTACTTTTGATGTTGGCGAACGTTCAGCAAGAGAAGGACGCAACCCAAAAACTGGCGAAACAATCAAAATCGCAGCATCTAAATGTCCAAAATTCAAGGCTGGAAAAGCACTTAAGGACAGAGTAAACAAGTAAGTTTTTTTTGTTTACAAAGCAGTTTCTGGTAATTTTGCCGGAAGCTGTTTTTTTTTATTCGGGCGTTTCCGTCGCATGCGACGGCCGGGCTTTGCGGGATTACAATGCTTACGCATCGCCTCCGGCGTCCCTCCAATCCCTAACGCGGAAGTACATCAATGGCAGAAAATAACGAAAATACGCTTCTTTTAATGAATGGAACAGTTGTCAACGTCTTTACTGAAGAACTTGAAAAAACAAATGTCCTGATAAAAGGCAGTAAAATTATCGGCGTTGGACCTTACACCAAAAACGACGCTGGCGAATGTGTTGACGTCAGCGGAAAATTCATCTGCCCTGGCTTTATTGACGGTCACATGCATATAGAAAGTACAATGCTTCTGCCTTCGGAATTTGCACGCGTTGCCCTTGTTCACGGAACAACTTTGATCGTTGCCGATCCCCACGAAATTGCAAATGTCTGCGGAACCGACGGAATTAATTTTATGATTGATAGTTCTGAGAATCTGCCGTTAAAAATTTATTTTATGCTTCCTTCCTGCGTTCCTGCTACAAAATTTGACGAAAGCGGGGCAAGCCTTAATGCAGGTGATCTGCACAGATTTTATTCAGATAAAAAAGTTTTGGGGCTTGCCGAAGTAATGGATTTTACCGGCGTTGTAAAAAACGACAAAACAATAATGGACAAAATCCATGACGCGCTTTTGCAGAATAAGAATATTGACGGCCACGCGCCGCTTTTAAAAGGCAGAGATTTAGACAAATACATTGCTTCTGGAATTACAACCGACCACGAGTGTTCAAACGTGCAGGAAGCAATTGAAAAAATTAAAAAAGGGCTGTGGGTCATGATCCGCGAAGGCTCTGCCGCCAGGAACCTGGAAGCTCTTCTTCCGCTTTTTAATGAACCTTACTGTCAGCGCTGCCTTCTTGTAACTGACGACAGAAATTCAAGCGACCTTTTAAAATCAGGGCACATCGACAACATAATCCGCAAAGCCTGTCAAAAAGGCGTAAATCCTATAAAAGCAATAAAAATGGCGACTTTACAGGCGGCACAGTGTTTTGGCTTAAAATATACAGGTGCCGTTGCCCCGGGCTACAATGCAGATCTTTTAATTCTGAACGATTTAGAATCTGTAGAAATAGAAGATGTTTACACAGACGGAAAAAAAGTCGTAAGTAAAAAAAAGGTTCTGGATTTTAAAAAGCCAGACGTAGAGCCTTCTCTTTTGCAGAAAGTTCACAACACTGTTCATCTTGCGCAATTAAAGGCAAATGATTTTTATATTGAAGAGGACAAAGGCGAATCGAGAATCATTCAAATTGTAAAAGGCGAGCTTATAACAAACGAAATTAAAGCAAAATTGAATTTTAATTCCAGCAATGGAATAGACATTGACCGCGACATATTAAAACTTTGCGTAATTGAACGCCACAAAGGTACGGGGCACATCGGCAAAGGTTTTATAAACGGAATTGGCCTTAAACACGGTGCAATTGCTTCTACCGTAAGCCACGACAGTCACAATTTAATCGTAATCGGAACAAACGACGCCGACATGGCTTTTGCAGCAAACAGTTTAAGGGAATGTGGCGGTGGAAGCATTTATGTAAAAGACTCAAAAATTGTTGAATGTCTTCCTCTTCCGGTTGCCGGGCTTATGAGCGAACTTTGTGCAGAAAAAGTCGCCCTGCAGACAGAAAGACTCCACGAGGCAGTCCACAAAGACGGAGTAAGTGCAGAAATTGAGCCTTTTATGAATATGGCGTTTGTAAGCCTGGCGGTTATTCCGTCTTTAAGAATGACAACGCTGGGGCTTGTTGATGTCTGCCTGTAATCGGCAAAATAAAATACTTTAAAATATCTGAAATTCTCTATTTATTTTGCCGTTTGCGTACTATAATCTTGCCATGTCCAAAAAAGAATTTTTAACGGCAGAAAAAATCGCAGAACTCTGGAATTTAAGCGAACGCAGTGTCAGAAATTACTGTGCCCAAGGCAGGGTCGTCGGCGCAATTTTAGAAGGCGGAATATGGAAAATTCCAGCTGACGCAGAAAAGCCAGACAGACAAAAGCGGCATTCCAGCAGAAAAACGAATTTTCTTGAACTTTTAAAACGTGAAAAAGATTCAGCTTTAAAGGGCGGAATCTACCACAAAATTCAAATTGATTTAACGTACAATTCAAATCATATCGAAGGTTCAAAATTAACTCACGAACAGACGCGTTTTATTTTTGAAACAAAAACGATTGGATTTTCACAAGATACTGTAAAAGTTGATGACATTATCGAAACCGTAAATCACTTTCGATGCATAGATTTTGTAATCGAAGCTGCAAAAACAAAACTTTCGGAAAGTTTTATAAAACAGCTGCATTACATTCTAAAAAGCGGAACTTCAGATTCTCAAAAGTCGTGGTTTAAAGTAGGCGACTATAAAATGCTCGAAAACGAAGTCGGTGGCTGCCAGACTGTAAAACCTGCAGAAGTAAAAACAGAAATAAAAAAACTTCTTGCTGAATATAATTCAAAAAAAGACATTTGTTTTGACGATATTCTGGATTTTCATGTCCGATTCGAAACAATTCATCCGTTCCAGGACGGAAACGGTCGTATAGGGCGGCTTATAATGTTAAAAGAATGTTTAAAAAATAATATTGTGCCTTTTATCATAACCGACGAAGTTAAAATGTTTTACTACCGCGGAATAAAAGAATGGAACAACGAACGCGGCTTTCTGCGCGACACCTGCCTTTCTGCTCAGGACGAAATGGAAACGGTTATTCAGAAATTTCTGTAAAATTTAATTTTACCCTGAATTTCGAGTTTTGAATAAATAGTTGAATGCCGAGTTTATTTTATTAAAAAATGCCAAATAGCCGTAGTCGAGGTTCTGACACAAACGCACTTTGCGCTTGTCGCAACCGTGCGGCTTGCTGGCAGGTTCTCGACGAGAGGCTATTTGATATGCT
The DNA here is from genome assembly GCA_963613915.1 of uncultured Collinsella sp. Taxonomy (GTDB): domain Bacteria; phylum Spirochaetota; class Spirochaetia; order Treponematales; family Treponemataceae; genus Treponema_D. Next base: position 186 of record CAVEBK010000064.1, on the reverse strand, counting down.
TTTATTGAAACTCGACATTCGAACTTTTAATCATTTTTTCTGCGGACGTAACCCTTCGCCTGTAGTCATTTCGGTGCTCCATAGCCTTACGCAAACGAAATCTACTAAAATTTATGATTTTTTCGTTTACCAGAACCTTTAAGTTTCTTGCCTACTGAATAAAGTCCGTGTAGACAAGCTGCAATA
>CAVEBK010000063.1:0-11278 GCA_963613915.1 uncultured Collinsella sp. | reverse complement strand
ACAGTCGTCCACGTTGCAGCAGTAGTAGCTGTAGAAGTTATGTAAGAGGCTGGAGGTGTTGGGGGCGCTTATACCTGTAATTTTTGGGCTTTTTTTGTCATCTTGAATCTGCTACACTAAAGTCATGAAACGCGGATTTTTTGTTTTTTCTTTTCTTTTTATTTTTTCTTTTTTGCCTTCCTTTGCGATTTCTTCTGATACCCGTTTTTCGCTTGGCACTGACATTTGTTTTGAATCAGAAATTTTTTACAGGCCATATTTTAGGGAATCTCATAACATAACTTTGCGCACTGACGAAAGTCCCTGGTGTTTTGCTGCAAATGTCTGGCTTTTTGATTCTGCTTTTGTTGTTACTGCCGACAACTGGTTTGTAAATGAGCCTTTATACAAAGCCGTAAATTATTATTTATTCTGGGGAATTAGCGGCGGTGTAGGTTTTAACGACTTTTCTGCTGGAACCGGGGCGCGTGCTGGTGGCGGAATTGACTGGTTTTTGCTTGATAACAAAAATCTTGAACTTTACTGGCAGGGAGCGTGGAATCCGTATTTAGGGCTCGAAAGTAACGACGGCTTAAAGCCTTTTATTCGTCCTCTGTGTTTTATATTTTCAACTGGTGCCCGCTGGTGGTTTTAATTACCTGAGCAGAGTTTCTAATAAAGGAAGAACCTGCTGCATTTTTTCTTTTAAGCCGAACGGAGGATTTGCAACTAACATTCCGCTGCCGTACATTTTTGAAATTCCCTGTAATTCTTCTTTTTGTTTTAGTTGAATTTCAAAAGAAAGGCATTTTTCGTCCTTGGTGTTGTTTGTTTTTTCTACTGCTGCAATTATATTCTGTTTAAAAATCGCAATTTCCGTTTCTCTGTCCTGTAAAAGCGGATACCAGACTAAATATGTTGCAGTCGTCCATTTTTTGTATGCGTTAATGAACATTTTTGCAGTTTCTTCATATTCATTTTTGTCTTCGTAGCTCGGGTCAATTATTACGCAGCCTCTTTTTATTTTAGGCGGAACTGAAGCATTCAGCATTATTTTTGCGTCTTTTGAATTTATCTGGATTTGTGGCAGTTCCTGTTTGTTTAGTTCAAGCGGAGATGACATATTTTGTCTTAATTCTTCTATTACTTTCGGGTGAAGCTCATTTAAGATAAGGCTGTCATTTGTTCTTAAAAGTGACCGTGCAATTTCCGGGCTGCCGGGATATTCGTTTTTTTGAATGTAGCTTTCTAAAATCTGTGCAAAACTGGGACCAAAAATTTCTTTTAGTGCATTTGTGTCATTTTGAATCAGTTTTTTGATTCCGTTTTGTGCTTCCTGAGTTTTTATAAGGCGTTCGTCTAAAAGATTGTATTTTCCACTGCCTGAATGTGTGTCGATTACTGTAAAAGGTTTGTCTTTTTTTAAAAGATGCTCAAGCGTAAAAACAAAAACACTGTGTTTTAAGATGTCTGCATAATTTCCTGCATGAAAAGCGTGAACGTAACTGAGCATTTTTTCCTCTTTCTTCCATTATATACCAGGCTTAATTTTGAGTTTTACATAAATAACTGAAAGGCGAGTTTATTTTATTAAAAAATGTCAAATAGCCGTAGGAGAGGTTCTGACACAAACGCACTTTGCGCTTGTCGCAACCGTGCGGCTTGCTGGCAGGTTCTCGACGAGAGGCTATTTGAAGTGTTTTTATTGAAACTCGACATATTAGCATATTACCGATATTTTTAACTTTTGAATACATTTGAATACATTTAATTGAATTGCCTTGTGCTTTTGTGTAAAATATCAGAATGACAAAAGTAGAACTGCAGAAGTTGTACAGAAAAATATATAATTTTAAAGATTGAATCAGGACAGCTTTTTCCAGGAGATTCCGGATCAGGTCCGGAATGACAGTGTGAGTGTGCGAAAAATGCGCACGACTTTACGCTACGCGTAAAGGATTGGAGCAGCGCCGCAGGCGTTGTGCTGACAGAATGTCAGCACAATGAAGCGCGTAAGTCGCGGAACTGCGGAAAGCCTGACCCTTTGAGCGTAAAGCGAAAAGGGGTACGCCCAAAATGAAAAAAATAAAAAAAGGAATATAAAATGAATAAAGCACTTGAGAATTTAAAGGCACGTGGTTTTTTTGCACAGTGCACTGACGAGCAGGGTCTTTCGGATTTAATGGATAAAGGGCCTGTAACTTTTTATGTTGGTTGTGATCCGACGGGGCCTTCGCTTCATATTGGACACATGGTTCCGTTTTTTGCATTAAGGCATCTTAGAAATGCCGGTCACCACGGAATTGCTTTGATTGGTGGTGGAACAGCCCGCATCGGAGACCCTTCCGGCAAGACTGAAATGCGAAAGATGATTACCTATGAACAGATTGATTCTAACGTAGAAAGCATTAAAGCTCAGCTGGACAGATTTATTGGTTTTGACAACAAAACAGCATTCAGCGAAAACAATAAAAACTGGCTGGCAGACCTTAATTACATCGACTTTTTGCGCGACATTGGTTCATGTTTTTCTGTAAACAAAATGCTCACTTTTGAAGCTTATAAGCAGCGTCTTGAACGCGGACTTTCGTTTATTGAATTTAACTACCAGCTTTTGCAGGCTTACGATTTTTACTGCCTGCATCAGCGTCATAATGTAGTTCTGCAGATTGGTGGAGATGATCAGTGGGGAAACATTACTGCCGGGGTTGATTTAATCCGCCGTAAACTTGGTGGCACAACTGAACTCAATGCTGAACACCAGGTATTTGGTCTTACTTTCCCTTTAATCACCCGCTCTGACGGGAAAAAAATGGGTAAGACAGAAAAAGGCGCAATCTTCCTTGATCCTGCCCTTACTTCTGTTTTTGATTTCTTCCAGTACTGGCGCAATGTTGCTGATCCTGATGTTGAAAAATTCTTTAAGCTCTTTACTTTCCTTCCTCTCGAAGAAATTTCAGAAATTTGTTCTGGAAACATTAACGAAGCAAAAGAAAGACTTGCTTATGAAGTAACGTCAATTATTCACGGTAAGGAAGAAGCAGACAAGGCTCTTGCCGGTGCCAAGGCTGCTTTTAGCGGAGAAGGCGACAAAAGCCAGATGCCGACTGTTGAATTTACAAAGAGTGAACTTGAACAGGGCATGGGACTTTTAAATCTTTTTACTTCTGCAAAGCTTACAGCAAGTAACGGAGATGCACGTCGTCTTGTTCAGCAGAATGGAGCTTTTGTAAACGGAAAGGCTGTTACAGACGTAAAATATACTGTAACTCCAGCCGACCTTGACAGCGACGGTGAACTTGTTTTGCGTGCAGGAAAGAAAAAATTCTGCCGTGTTGTGTTTAAGTAAAACATAAACCAGTCTTTGCTGCTGGCCTAAAATAAAAATCCCCCGCATTCTGCTTTTTGGAAAAGTAAAGTGCAGGGGATTTTTTTTTGCTGAAAGCTGGTTGCGTCGGTGGCTTTGTTTAGCAGTTTATGTTTTTTAATCCATTAAATAGTTGAATGCCGGAGCAACTCCGTTTTCGTCTAAGTCGGTCTGACCGCCTGTAATATTTGAATCAAACACTCCGTAACCGTCTGCCTGTGGTGCGCGGTTTAAATCGAACGAAAGAGTTGTGCTGTCGCGGATTATAAGTTCGCTTGCAAATCCTGCCTTGTACAGTTCTTTTTCGAGCCGGTAGATTCCGAGTGTGCGGCCTGAGTTTGAACTTGAATGTACTGTGCAGACCTGTGTAGGCTGAGTTCCTTCAAGATACCAGGCTGTTACGCTGTTGCTGCCGCATTCTGGAGTTAAGATTCCTCCGCTGATTGAACATACTGTGGCTTCGATTACGCCGGTTGCAGGTTTTGTAAAATCTTTCATCGGTAAGCCTGTGTGAATCTTTCTCATGTAGTCTGCCCATGCGTAGCCGGAAAGTGTTGAACCTGTAAGCTGTAAACCTAGTGACTGTCCCGGCTTGTCAAATCCAAACCAGAAAACAGATGTGTAATACGGAGTATATCCGACTGCCCATGCATCTGCCCAGTTCTGTGTTGTTCCTGTTTTTCCTGCTGCCGGAATCTGATACTGCTTTCCATTTTCGTCGCGGTAGCGCAGTTTTGTTCCGTTGGAAGAAGGACCTGCAAGAGTTCCTGATTTTACAGTATTCTGCAGAAGCTGTGTCATGACAAAGGCTGTCTGAGGGGTAATAACCTGTGCGTCTGCTCCCTTTGCCTGCTGTGCCTTGCGGATTTCTTTTTCAGGATTAAGAATCGTGTTGCCGTTTTTGTCTTCTACGGAGCGGATTGCCATTGGTGTTACTTCTTTTCCACCGCTTGCAAAGATTGAATATGCGCGGGCAAGCTCAACCGGGCGGACTGAGCAGACACCAAGTCCAATCGGGTAGCCTGGAACAAATCCTCTGTAAGGAACTTCTTCCTTTGGAATTCCTAAAAGTGCAATTGCGCGGTTAATTCCTGCTTCAAAGCCGATTCCGTCAAGAACTTTAAGGGAAGGAACGTTCATTGAGTGGGCGAGTGCATACCAGAGTTCTACGTCGCCCTTCCATTCCCCGCGGAAGTTCTGTGGAATATATGGTTTGCCGTCTGCTGTGTGGAATACAACCGGTGTATCTGAAATTATCGTTGTCGGAGTAAAATTCCTGCTGTCGATTGCTGCTGAATAATAAAGCGGCTTAAATGAAGATCCCGGCTGAAGTTTTGCCTGAACTGCACGGATAAACTGGTTTTCGCTGTCAAATTTGCTTCCGCCGACAAGAGAAGTAATGTAGCCTGTGTCATTTTCTAAGGCTATCATTGTGCCTTCGATTGTTGTCTTGCTTACTTTTACCTTTGCCTGCTGGTTTGATTTGTTTACGATTCCAAGTTTTAAGGAATCAATTCCAAACATTAAGGACATTACGTCCATAACCGGGTTGAGCTGGTTTGTATATGTTGACTTAGAAATTGACTCGTTGCGCTGTTCGCTTACCTTTAATCCGTTAAGGTTAAAAGTTAATGCAAGAAGTTCTGTAACTGGCGTGTAAACAGAGAATGCCTGGTTTGTGCGCTCTCCTGTTGAACGCTGATATGTTCTGTTTGCATAGCGTATGTAACGATCCATTACGTCCTGTGCTACTGCCTGATTTTTTAGGTTAAGCGTTGTATTTACTGTAAAGCCGGATGTATAAATGTCTTCTGTTCCGTAGATAAGGTTTCCAAGTTCGCGGCGTACATATTCAGAAAACCACGGTGCATTGTCGTCGTGGTTGAATACTGCTGCAGTTGAAGTTCTTGTGTAGTCAAAATTAGCCCAGTAGTCGTCAAAGCTTGCGTCTGCCTGAGCCCTTGTAATATAACCGGCCCCGACCATAGTGTTTAAAACGTCTTTCTGTCTGTCCATTGCACGGTTAGGGTATTCAAAAGGATTGTAAAAGGCCGGGTTTGAAAGTTGAATTACTAAGATTGCAGCTTCTGCCGGGGTAATTTCTGTTGCATCGTGTCCAAAATAATATTTTGAAGCTGCGCTTACACCGTAAGTTCCGCCGCCAAAGTAGATTTTATTTAAATAAAGTTCAAGGATTTCGTCCTTTGAGTAGCGCCTCTCCATTTGAATTGCCCACCACAGTTCCCTGAGCTTTCTTCTTATTGACATGTCTGTTCGGTCGCAGTAAAGGGTTCCTGCAATCTGCTGGGTAAGGGTTGAACCACCGCCTAAAGACATTCCCGTTAATTTTCCAAAAACTGCTCGGAACAATGCTTTTACAGAATATCCGTGGTGACTGTAAAAAAGGCGGTCTTCGCGGGTGATAAGGGCGTCGAGCATGCACTGTGGAAGTTCCCTAATGCTGATAATTTCGCGTTTTTCTTCTGAAGCAAGTTCAGTTATAAGTTCACCATTTATATCAAGAAGCTTTGTCGGAAGTGAAGTTGAAAATTCTGTAAACTGTTCGTTATCTTTTATGAATTTTGTATTGCTCAGTGCAAGTCCAAGACCAGCTCCGGATAAAAGAGCGCAGACAAAAAGTCCTGAAACAAACACAATTGTAGACTTTTTAAGTTTCATATCTTTACATAATAAGAAAATACCCCCCTTTAGTCAATTAAAGCCATTTTTACAAAGTTGAATTGCTAAAGGCTCTCACATAGCCTAAAAAACGAAAAAAAAAGACCGGCTTTGCTAGCCGGCCCATGCCCATCAGGCAGTCGGGCTCAATGGGTGGGAGGGGATAATTGACGCCCGACATTATATATATCGTCTTTGGCGCTGGAAAACTTTAATATTTTTTTAGATAAGTTTTGGAAATTCAGTAGGGGAAGTTGATAAAAAGGATTCGTCTTTCTTAATTCGGCACAGCAGATCGAATTTATAAGATTCCTGCCCAAGCCAGAAATGACAGTTTTTTCAGTTTTTATTCTTCTTCAGAAATTGAAGCGTCTATGTTTAAGGTTATTGCGTATGAGCGGCCGTTTTCTGCGTTTAGTGTTTTTGTAATTTCGTAGTCGCCGATTACAAATTTTACTGTGTGGCTGCCCTGCGCAATAGTGAACGGTTCTTTTGAATTTTCTACGATTTCGTCGTCAAAGAAAATTGTTGCATTGCGTGGAGAAATAATTTTTACTTCCGGTTCAATTCCCCTTAATTCAACTTTCAGCTGTGTAGTTTTTGCCTGTTCAACTATAAATGTTCTTACTTCGTTTCTGTAGGAATCTCCGCTGACAGTTAAATGGTGTTCACCTTTTGGAAGAACCATTTTTTCTGCACTGTTCACGATAAAATTGTCGTCAATGTAAACGCTGTAAGCGTCTTCCTTATCCTGTGGTTTTTCTACATTTAATGAAAAATAGCCTTCGTCGCTTAAAACTGGCTTTACGGAAAGTTCAAGCGCAGCGTATTCAAGTTCTTCCGGTGCGCCCTTCATTGCAAGCATAAAGCGGATAAAAATAAGGTCATTTTCGGCATTAAGTTTTTCTTCAATTATTCTTGCATAGGGATTGTTCTTTAAATTGAATTTTTCGTTCAATGGAATATAAAAGGTATGTGTTAATTTTCCAGGAATTGTGTAGAGAGAAATTTTGTTTGCACTGTAGTCAATTTTTTTTTCTGCCGGGAGAGGATTTACGTTTTCGTAAAAAGCATAGGCAACGCTGTCTCTCCATGTTGCAACAATCTGTGGAACTTTTATGTTGACTTCGATTCCCGTAATAAAAGTTTTGTCTTCCGGAAGTTTTATTGCAACTGCATCTGAAATTCCTGTATCTGCGCTGACTTCTGAATAATCCTGCGGAATGCTTAACGTGTGCATTTTTGCGACACGGAACATTTCTGCCTTTAGTGTAAAAAGGCATGCATTAAAAAGTAAAAGAGAAATTACAGATTTTTTACAGAACTTTTTTAAATTCTTCATTAAAAAATTACCAGAAGTTTTAGAATTTTTTCATCTTTATAATATAAAATCCGTTGATTTTTGTATAGAAAAGATTATTAAAAATCAAAAACTTTAGACGGATCTGTCGATTTTCCGTTTTCTTTAAGTTCAAAATGAAGGTGCGGTCCCGTGCTTGCTCCTGTTGTTCCGCTTTTTGCAATTAACTGCCCTCCGTTTACCATTTCTGCTTTTGTTACCAGAATTTTTGAAAGATGAGCGTAAAGACTTGTCATTCCGTTGTAATGCTGAAGCACGATATAGTTTCCATAAATTGAATTAAAGGCTGTTTCTTTTACAGTTGCGCTTTTGCAGGCATAAACGTCGCTTCCGAGCGGGCATGCAAGATCAATTCCTGAATGAAAATTCCATTTTCCGGAAACAGGACTTATGCGGTAGCCGTAGCTGCTTGTTAAAACAGCTTCTTTTAGCGGGCTGAACATATTAGTATCTAAAAAAAACAGTGCTAAGGTTGAATCAAACCGTTCGTTTTTAAGAAAATAAAAAACTTTTCCGTCTATCCTGAAAATTTTAGCAGATTGAATTTTTCCTTCGCCGGAATATTTTTTGAATAAAAGTTCTTCCCAGGCATTTTGCGGTTTTTCCGGAATAAAAAGTCCGTTAAAGGTTGAAGCTAAAATCGTTGTATCTCCGATTTTTTGTTTTGCAGAGGAAAAAGAATTCAATGTTGAAATCGTATCCTTGTAAACAGGGCTTAAGCGGGAAGAAAGCCAGATAAAGTCCATGTTTCTTGGAACGTGAATTTTATAAAAGGTGAATAAAAGAGATTTGTCTGTCTGGATTTTTGCATTAAAATCTGCATCTTCCAAAAACTGGCGAAAAACTAAATCCCTGGAAAAGTCCGGATTTTGTACAAACGGAAGTTTTGAAGTGTCAACATTTATTATCTGTTGCTCTTTCTGTGCGTGAATATAGAAAAAAGCAAAAATGAATAAAAACAGGCAAAGAAATCTTTTTTTATTCATTGATATCCTGATCATTTTGTTTTTTTAGCTTTTAGTGCGTAAGAAACAAGACCGTAAACAAAAAGCGCTGCAGGAATTTCTATAAAGGCAAAAACTCTTTTTCCGTTAAAAACTAAAAGAACAAAACTGCATACTGCCAGGGCAATTATAAAAAATTTTGTAAAAAAAGAAATTGTATTAAAAAAGCCTGCTGAACGGATTTTTGAAGCAGCCCAAAATAAAAAGAATGCACAGAGTACGATTAAAGAGCAGAAAGTGTAGGTTTCCGGAAGTTTTGTTGCAAAATACCAGAGCGGAAACACAAAGGCTGCTCCCGTTAATGCACAAAACAGGATTAAAAATAAAACTTTAAAAACTGAAGAAAGAAGATGACTGTAGCCCTTTAAAATCTGCTTTATCATGATGAATAAATATAAAAGGCAAAAAAAAAATCTGCAAGCCCTAAAAACCTGCAGATCTTTTTTCTATTCTTCTGAAATTGCTGTTGCCGGGCATTCGCTTGCGCAAGTTCCGCAGCTTACACATTTTGAAGAATCAATTTCGCGGTGTCCGTCGTTTTCGCTGATAGCTCCAACCGGGCAGTCTGGTTCGCATGTTCCGCAGTTTACACATGCAGAAGGATCAATTTTATAAGCCATAGTGTACCTCTTTTGGGAAATTCCCGAGAAAATCAGAATGAAAGTACAAAAAGCACAAATCATTCTCGGTATAATTTAACATATAAAATTTGACTGAACAATAAAAACGAAGGCTGTTTTGAACGAATTAGAATATGCTAATTTTAGTTAGTGTTTGCTTTTTTTGCTGAAAAGCAGGCGTTGCGGGAGCACGACATCCTGTCGTACCAAGAAACTTGCGTTTCTTGCTAGGGCACAGAGTTTAACGCCATCCCTGGCGCCAGATTACAGTAAAACATTAATCTTTTCTTCAGGGGCTTGGGGGCGAAGCCCCCAGGAGAAGGGGTAGCGTAAAACGCGCCCTGCGCGGTTGGAGCGAGGGGAAGGCTTTCCCCTTCTAAAAAAAATCTTTTACTTATGTGATATAATAAATTTAACTTTTAAACCTGGAGTTTTTTATGAATAGAAAAGAAATCGCAAAAATCATTGATCATACTCAGCTTTCTGCCTGTGCCGGAGAAAAAGATATTGAAAAACTTTGCAGCGAAGCTAAAAAATATGGTTTTGCGAGTGTCTGTGTAAATCCTGCCTATGTTTCTTTTGCTGCTGACATTTTGCGTGGAAGCGGCGTAAAAGTCTGTACTGTAATTGCGTTTCCGCTTGGTGCTAATTCAATTGATGATAAGGCAAGCCAGTCGGCGATGTGTGTTTCTGAAGGTGCTGATGAAGTTGATATGGTTGTAAATCTTGGCGCTGTAAAAGACGGCAGATGGGACGACGTTTTTGAAGAAATTTTTGCCGTAAGATGTGCAATTGATGATGTTGACTGCGGCGAAAATAAAAAAATCATTGAAAAAGTAATTCTTGAAACCTGTTATTTAAATGATGAAGAAATTGTTCATATCTGTGAACTTGCAAAAAAGGCCGGGGCTGATTTTGTAAAAACTTCGACTGGTTTTGCAAAGGGCGGGGCGACTGTTCATGCGGTAGAACTTATGAGGCGCACTGTTGGAAATGACATGGGAGTAAAGGCAAGCGGTGGAATCCACACTTACGAAGAAGCCTTAAAAATGGTAGAAGCCGGAGCTTCGAGAATCGGCTGTTCTGCAGGCGTAAAAATTGTTGAAGAATAATCTGTGACAAAAGTTTGATGCGCGTGGAGAGAGTTTGCAGCGTGTGTCTGTGACTGCGCTGAGGAAGAGTGCAGTTTTAGACTTTTGACCAGAACATTGTATTCTCTTTTATTTCGTATCTGATTTTGCCTTCGTCGGACAGTGCACTTAAATATGAGCGTAAGGTGCAGCCGATAAGCACAAACTGGCTGAGCTTTAGTTCTATTGAATTTCGGTCTGCAACTGCCTTTAACACCTGTTCTGCTGTTTTTGGCGTTTTTAGTTCGTCTAAAATCATGTTTTCGGTTTCGAGAAGGGCGAGTGTGTTTAATTCTACCAGGCCTTCAATTTCTGTTACATGTTCGCCGTGGCCCGGAACATAAAAATCTGCCTTTATTCCTGCAATTTTTTTAAGGCTTTCTTTTGAAAGTTTTTCGTTAAAGAGGTACTGAATCCAGTATTTTTTTATTGCATTCCTTCCGCTTAAAGAGTCCCCGGCAAACATTGTTTTTTTGCCGTCTGAATCTGTAAGTAAAAATCCTGTCTGGTCAATGTAGTGGCCTTTTAGTGAAATTACTTCAACTTTTACTGTTTCTTCTAAATAAAAAACTGAATCATTCTTAAATGTTTTGTCTACAATGCAGGCCTGTGCTACAAAGTATTTTGTTTCCAGCTCTTTTACCGGCATTCCGCCCCAGATAAGACCTGTTTCGAGAACCGGGCACTGCATTATTGCAGCTTCTCCTTCGCTTGCCCAGATTTGACAGAGTGTGTTTGTTCTAAGATAGTCGTTGCCGCCGCAATGGTCTGCGTGTGAATGTGTGTTTATAACGGCAACTAGTTTGAGTTTTGTAAAGCGTGGAGAAAAATATTCACAGACTGCCTGCCAGATTGTCTTTGCCCAAAAGTCATCATTCCCGCTGTCAATTAGATAAATGTGCATTGCACTGTCTGGCTGTTCCAGGGCGATTACGCCGATGTTTGTTGCAGAAGGAATAAAATAAACGTTTTTTGAAAGTTGAACTAAAGATAATCTGGATTTTGCAGTCATTGTGATTTTATGCTCCTTAAAATAATTACCATGAATTTCGAGTTTTGAATAAATAGTTGAATGCCGAGTTTATTTTATTAAAAAATGCCAAATAGCCGTAGGAGAGAAAAGTGCTGGAAATGACCGC
>CAVEBK010000062.1:0-11537 GCA_963613915.1 uncultured Collinsella sp. | reverse complement strand
ATTTCCTTTTTTAAAATACAACATTTATTTGCTTTCGTCAATTTTTTTCCAAAGCACATGGCAGCCGGGACACACAAAAAAAAACACCTGGAAACATTCTGCTTCCAGGTGTTAAAGTTACTTAAAATTAAAGTCTTGATGCAATTTCGTCAATGTATTCCCACGAATTTACAATTTTCTTTGCTTTTGGTTCAGCAAGGCGGGCAAGGTCGCCTGTCATTATTCCTTCTTCAATAACGTCGAGAGTTGCTTTTTCCAGTTTTTTTGCAAAGGCCGCAAGTTCTGGAGTTTCGTCGAGTTCAGCACGCTTAGCCAGAGCTCCTGTCCATGCAAATATTGTTGCAACAGGGTTTGTAGAAGTTTTTTCGCCCTTAAGATAGCGGTAATAATGCTTTTGAACAGTTCCGTGGCTTGCTTCGTATTCAAATTCACCGTTTGGAGAAACCAGAACAGAAGTCATCATTGCAAGGCTTCCGCATGCAGAAGCAATCATGTCGCTCATAACGTCACCGTCATAGTTTTTGCATGCCCACAAAAATCCGCCTTCGCTCTTCATTACGCGGGCAACGGCATCATCAATCAGTGTGTAAAAGTATTCAATTCCTGCAGCATCAAATTTTTCCTTGTATTCTTCATCAAAAATCTTCTGGAAAATTGCCTTAAAGTTTCCGTCGTAGATTTTAGAAATTGTGTCTTTAGTTCCGAGCCATACGCTGATTTTCTGATCGAGGGCATAGTTAAAACAGCAGCGTGCAAAACTGTCAATCGAAGAATCCAGGTTGTGCATTCCCTGCAAAATTCCAGGTCCTTTCATAACCTGAATAGTCTTACGGATTTCTTTTCCGTCTTCACCTGTAAATACGAGTTCAGCCTTACCGGCACAAGGTGTTTTTATTTCGCAGTTTTTGTAAACATCACCATATCCATGGCGTCCGAGAACAATCGGCTTTTTCCATGAATCAACATTGCATTTAATGTTTTTTACAAAAATCGGAGCGCGGAAAATTGTTCCGTCAAGTTCACCACGCAGAATTCCATTTGGAGAAGGAGTAAGCTGCTTTAAGTGATATTCTTCCATGCGGGCAGCGTTCGAAGTAATTGTTGCGCATTTTACGCCAACGCGGAGTCTTTTGATTGCGTCAGCTGCTTCGTAAGTGATTTTATCGTCAGAGTCATCACGGCTTTTTAAGCCAAGGTCATAATATTCAGTTTTTAAGTCAACAAAAGGTTCAATAAGTTTTTCTTTGATTAAAGCCCAGAGAACACGAGTCATTTCGTCGCCGTCAAGTTCAGCAATCGCGTTTTTCATTTGAATTTTAGACATAGTCCACCTCAATATTTACAGATATAACAAGTATATAAAAAATGAAAAAACGTTGGAATAGATGCTGAATTTGTTTTTTACGGAGCTTTTTCCGGCTTTGCAGGACTACGGCTTTCGCCTCCGATATTTGCACTGGCTCAACCAGCGCAAATATTGCGCTTCGCGCATCCTTCCAATCCGGGCTAGTTAAAAAGGGAAGAGAGCATAAAAAAAAGTCCTGCTATTGCAAGACTTACAAACTAATCGGGATGACAGGATTCGAACCTGCGACATCTTGGTCCCAAACCAAGCGCGCTACCAGCTGCGCTACATCCCGTTTAAGAAAATGGACAGTGAGAGACTCGAACTCCCGACAACCTGGGTGTAAACCAGGGGCTCTACCAACTGAGCTAACTGTCCAAAGACGGAGCATCGTTTGAAAAGAAAAGAGTGGACAGTGAGAGACTCGAACTCCCGACAACCTGGGTGTAAACCAGGGGCTCTACCAACTGAGCTAACTGTCCAAAGACGGAGCATCGTTTGAAAAGAAAAGAGTGGACAGTGAGAGACTCGAACTCCCGACAACCTGGGTGTAAACCAGGGGCTCTACCAACTGAGCTAACTGTCCAAAGACGGAGCATCGTTTGAAAAGAAAAGAGTGGACAGTGAGAGACTCGAACTCCCGACAACCTGGGTGTAAACCAGGGGCTCTACCAACTGAGCTAACTGTCCGTCTTGTCAAGCGACTTGACTAATATAGCAAACTGAAAAAAAATGTTCAATACCTTTTTGTGCTAAAAATCAAAAAAAATAAAAATTATTCCATTGAGTTTTGTATTTCTTCGCGGAACATTACGAGATCCATTATTTTCAGCGAAAGCGTTGAATCTAATTCTCCGCGGGATTTTGTTTCTGAAACAATGTTTGCTTCAAAAGAGTAGGTTAAGCTGTTGTAGCCAGGACAGGTAACTTCGAGAGTAAAATAAAATTTTTTAAGTTCGTCAGTTTTTGCAGCCTCGATTGCCTTTGGCCAGAAACTGTAAGTTCCTTTTGTGCTTTGATAGGTGTTTAAAGGATTTGCCCAGGTAATGTCTGCCATTGGTACGTTTTTGCCGTCCATTTTGAGCGTAATTGTAGCTCCTGCGAGCGGTTCAAAAGTGCTTCCGTCGAGGATTGTTCCCTGCAATGTTGGAAAATTAAATACGGGATTTCCTTCTTCCTGAATGGAACATTCTTTTCTGGTTGCATTGTGGAACGGTCTTTTAGTTGAACTTACAATGCGGATTCCTTCCAGGCCGAGAGCGTCAATGTCTGCTTTTACCTGCTGGTTTTCGAGGATGTCTTTTGCGTGTGTAACGCCTCTGCCACTTACAACGTAGCGGGGAGAAACTCTGTTTAAAACATAACTGATTGTGTCGAGGCGGCAGTTTTCGCAGTCGCAGGTAAGCCAGCTGGCATTAACTTCTTTTACCTGGTCATAAAGTTTATTTACGCGGTGAAACACAACGTCTTCCATTAAATTGTGAATGTTCATTAAAAAGTCTCCAGAAAAAATTGGTTTTAAAATTGAATTTTGATTTTATTGAATATTATAAAACTCAAACTTTTTTATGGCAAACTGTTTTACCAGCAGCGCAGACTTTTAGCCCGGATTGTAGTGGCGCCGCAGGCGTTGGTCTGACAGAATGTCAGGCCAATGAAGCGCGCAGACGCGGAACCACGAAAAGCCGGCAGTGACGGAAAATTGTTAAGTTTATTACTTCTGGCTCCTTAAAAAGACCTTACAAAAATCTGCGTTTATAATTTTTTTATTTTGAACTATAATTCTGCTATGTTTGAACGCTTAAAAATAAATTCTTTTCTTAAAAAACACGGTTTTTCGTCAAAAATGATTGTCGATGAAATCTTAAAAGATATGTACGCTCCAAAGCCAAAAAACGGCGGAATGGACATGAGCAGAACCTGGATGCTTCCGCCTCAAAAAAATCCCGTAAACGAAAAAGTTATTGTAATTGATGCCGGCGGAACAAATTTCAGAAGCTGCCTTGTTTCTTTTGACAGCGAAGGTAAGGCTGAACTTTGTGAATTGCGTAAAACTTTTATGCCTGCAACAGAAAAAGTTTATTCAAAAGAAGAATTTTTTAGTGCAGTTGCCGACAGAATCGATTATTTAAAGAATAAGGCTGATAAAATCGGTTTTTGTTTTTCGTATTCAATTGACATGACGCGTGACCACGATGCAATTCCCAATGCGTTCAGTAAAGAATTTAAGGCAAGGAGCATTCTCGGTCTCCCGGTCGGAAAAAATCTTGTTGAAGAACTTGAAAAACGCGGATGGAACAAAATAAAAAGCATTTCTGTCGTAAATGATACTTTATGCGCACTTATGGCGGGAAAAAACTGTGGAAGTAATTATGCATCGTACATTGGTTTTATTCTTGGAACCGGAATGAACGCAGCCTTTATTGCTCCGCAGGGGAACGTCTGGGACGAAGAAAAGCAGGAACAGATAATTGTCTGCGAAAGTGGAAAATGCAATACATTCACCTGGAGCGATTTTGACCGCGATGCAGACACTCGTACTGAAGTTCCTGTTCAGTTTCCTTTAGAAAAATGCTGCAGCGGTGCCTATCTTGGAAATGTCTGTCTTTCTGTTTTGCAGTTTGCTGGCCGCGAAGGACTTTTCAGTAAAGAAGCCGCTGAAGCTTTTGAAAAATTGACCTGCCTTTCTACAATACAGATTGACGACTTTCTGTATATCGAAAAAGGTCTTTATAATGAAGATTCAAAAGAAAAACGCGAAGAAAATATCATTGAACTTTGCTGCAGGACTTTACGAGACAGAAAAACTGCATTTTTGCTGATTGACAGTGCAGTTGACCGCGTTGCCAGATATTCAGCTTCGTTGCTGGCTGCAAACTTAATTGCAACTGAGCGGGGCAAAAATAAAGAAAAAGTATGCATTGTCTGCAATGGAACGACTTTTTACAAGGTTTATAAATTAAAGGAAAGAATTCAAAAATATCTTTATGAATACGCAACCCGCCGGCACGGAATAAATTTTGAACTTGTAAATGTAGAAAACGATATTACGCTTGGCGCGGCTTTTTCAGCCCTTTTGTAAAAGGACACAAATCGTCAGGAAGTTTTAATAATGAAAAAACTTTTACAAATTTTTCTTTTTTTGTTTTGCCTGACTAATTTAGGCGCACTTGGCGGCGTAATGTCCGGCGTTTCCGGAAAATTAAAGGTAATAGAAACTCAGTATTTTGACATAAATTACGCGCCTGAATGTAAGGAAACGGCCCAGAAAATTGCTGCTGTCTGCGACGATTATTATATCGAAATTGCTGGAAAATTCGGTTATGAGCCGTATCAGCGGTTTCCTGTTTCCATAACGAACAGGGTTGAATCCTTAAATGCCTATTTTTCGATGGCTCCATACAACACAATCGTTCTTTATGATACAGAAATTCCTTATTCGCTTGATATGAACGAAAAAAGCATGGAAGCTGTTTTTTATCATGAACTTGTTCATGCAGTTTCGCTAAATTCAAAATCTCCGTTCTGGCGTGGAATGGCATTTTTTGCAGATTTTTTTACGCCAGCCGGAATTTCTCTTACATCGTTCTGGATTGAAGGCGCTGCCGTTGCCTTTGAAAGCATGGAAAACGGCGGAAGATTGAATTCTCCTTTTTTTACGCAGAAAGTCATTGAATGTAAAATCCAGGATCTTTGCGGCGAAAAAGAATTTCCTTCCTGGCGCGATTTAAGCGGGGCAAAAGACATTTATCCTGCAGGGAGCGAAGCCTATATTTTTGGTTCTCATTTTGCTTCTTTTCTTATAAAAACTTACGGAATGGAAAAATATGCAGAATTCTGGAAAAATGCAGGCAGGTGGACAACTCTTTCTTTTGTTGCAGGAATTTTTGAAAAAACTTATAACAAATCAATCACCAGCGTGTGGAAAGATTTTTATGATTCAATAGAAGTTCCCAGGATTGATTTTAGCGGACGCAAAAACTTTGTTTCTGCACAGAATTTAATTTCAAAAGAAAAAACTGTAATTCAGACAGTTGATTATTTCTATGAC
The DNA here is from genome assembly GCA_963613915.1 of uncultured Collinsella sp. Classification (GTDB taxonomy): domain Bacteria; phylum Spirochaetota; class Spirochaetia; order Treponematales; family Treponemataceae; genus Treponema_D. The sequence continues at coordinate 6,141 of CAVEBK010000062.1, read as the reverse complement.
TGTGATTCTTCAAAAATAAAAACTGCATGGTTTGATTCATATTCTTCAATACTTTATTTAAACGAAGAAAAATTTTTAACTGTAAAAAACGTTCAGCGTATCCGCTTTTCTAAAGACGGAAAAAAACTTCTTGTAAACCGGTTTGTGGACAAGGCTCATATTGTAAACGACGATTTTGAAGTTGAACTTGAGACAAAAAGAATAACGCCGGTTGAACACGATTCTTCTCTGTTCGAAAAAGATGAAAATTTAACGACTTTAAAAAACGGTTTATCCTGGTCACTTGTTTATGAAGATGACTCCGGAAGAAAAAATACATGGAATTTGGGAAATAAAATCATTCACAATGTTCATTTAGAAAAAACTGATGAAAATTACGAAACCTACATTTTTGTCTGGGCGCAGATGAAGTCTCTGGGAATGGCAAAACTTGGAAAAATTCAAATTGACAGAAAAACTTTACAGGCAGAAATTTTGTTGCAGGAAAACGAAAATCCAGCCGGCTTAATTGAAGCGATTCCCTATGGTTCAGATTTTTTAGTCATAACGGAAGAATACTATTCAACTCCGCTTAGGGTTTTAAAAGCGCAGAATATAAAATGGAAAGATTTTAAGGTTGAAGAAACGCATGAAATTCAAAAACTTGCAGAAAACAAAATTGAAGAAACTAAAACTGTCGGAAACAAGAAAACAGAAAACGAAGAAACAGAAAACGAAAAAAATGCAGCTGAAACGTCGGGCAGAAATTACAATCCTGCAAAATACTTTTTGCGCGGTGCTTTTCTGCCTTTAGGAATTGTTTCTCCTGTAAATCATGATTTTGAAAGCGAAGAACTGCTTTTTGCAGGCTTAACTTTTGCAACTTCAACTCCGTGGAACGACAAAATTACAGTCCTTTCCGGAGGTTTTAATCCTTTTAGTAAAGATGGCGGCGTTTCTCTGAGCTTAAGCGGCGGAGATGACTCTTTTACTTATTCTGTTAATGGAAATCTGGTATTCAGTCCTGACGGTTTTAACCGCGCTTACGGGGAACTGGCTGCTTCTAGGGTTTTGTTCCAGGGATTGTGTTCTTCGCTTGCTTTTGGCTTTTCCGGCAAATCGCTTTATGGAAGGGAAAACACACAAACACAGGCAAAGGTTCAATTAACACCGGACAAAATTGTAAAAAGCAGGTTTGTGCGTACGGGGCTCAGCCTGGGCTGTAAGCCATATTTTTATTTTTCTATTTTGCACCGTGCTGGAGTTGAATACGGGTGCATAAAAGGAATTTACTTTCAGCCGTTTCTGGATTTTAACAGAACAGATTTAGATTATGATTTTAAAAATCTGGGAAAAATCTATAAAGAAGACGAAACTTATGCAAATGCCGGCTTTTTTGCAGGTTTTAGCATTCCGTCCGTTTTGCCGTTTAGTTTAGAAGCTTCTCTTTTTCCTTCGCGCGGAACTTTTGCCGGATTGAATACTTCAATTCAACTTTATGCCTTTGAAATTCAACGCGGAATTCCTGCAGTTTCCGTTTATGTGCGGAGAATTGTCTGGAAATTTATATATTCATTTAAATTAAAGTATGAGCAGGAAAGCAATTTTGAGATTTTAAAGATTCCTCAGGTTGCAGACAGTCTGACAGAAGACTGTTATACGGATTATTTCAGGCTTGCAGGCGAAGTTTCCCTGGCTCCAAATACAAGTTATTTTGCGTCTTCTTCAGTTGGCTTAAGGCTTGGTTCCTATGTTCAGTATTCAACAAAAACGGACAGAAAATCAAAGATTGCATCTGGTTTTTACGTGGCTTTTTAGAATGTTGCGTGTAGAAAAAAAATAAGATAAAATTGTAAAACTTGCGAGGGGACTATGGCAGGAAGTCGTGGAATTGGAAAATCAATTGCTCTTTTGTTTGTAATAATAATCCTGGTTTTAGGGGGGCTTTTGTGGTTTGACTATCTTGGTCTTATAAAAGCAAAGGCACTTTTTGCCCCGGTTTACAGATTATTTGGCTTACAGCCTCAGACTTCGGTTACGGCTACTTCTTCAAAACCTCTTACAGCAGATTTAGACGACGACAGAATTGCAAAACGTCTTGAAGCCCTCAATATCCGCCAGCAGGAATTAGATAAAAGGGAAGCAGACATTGTCCGCTCAGAAAATGCAAACGAAGCCATTGCCCGCGAACTTGAAGACAGACAAAAATCTCAGGAAGAAAGAGAAAAAACATTCAACAATGAGGTCAAAAAATACGATGATAGAAATACAAACATCGAACAGATTTCGACCTATTTGCAGAGTATGCCTCCAAAAACAGCGGTTGAACAGCTTTTAGGAATGGATGATCAGGACATTATTGACATCTTCCGTAAAACAGATGCTCAGGCGGCTGCTACAAGGAGTTCTTCAATGACTTCTGTATGGCTTATGTATATGCCTTCAGAACGGGCTGCTGTAATTCAAAGGAAGATGGCTAACAAGCCTGAAACCTTAAATTAACTAAGGCCAGGTATTAAAGTACGGTCGGAACTTTGCTGTTTGTGATTACAAATGGAGGTTCTGACAATGCTTTCAGTTCAACTTGAGCCGTTTTCAGCGCAGATTCAGACAATTCAATCTTCATCTCAACAAACCCAGATCAATGATTCTCCGTCTTTTATGGAACTTCTGCGTTCTGCTGACGAAGAAATAAAACCTAAGGATAATTCTGAAGACCCGAAAAAGATAGCAGAAAAAAATCCTCAAAAATTAGAAGAGACTGAAAAAGACGACGCTGACGAAACTCACGTTCAAAATGAATATGGCACAATTGCAGGACTTGCCGGAATTACAGAAAATCAGACAGACAAAATAGAAAACTTTTCAGAAATTCAGGTTTTAAATCCAGAAGTTGAAACTTCGGAAACTGAAAAAGCAATTTCTTTGGATCAGATTCAGTGGCTAAAGACTCCTGTTCTAAAAAACGGGGCAGAAGCTAACGAAGATGCTGAAATTTCTGCACAGGATTTTGCAGCTTTAATTGACAGTGCCGTTGAATTTATTCCTGGCGAAGCTGGCGAGCAGGAAAAGTTAGAAAATGCACAGAATCTTTCGGTAAATGATCCTCAGTTCTTTCTTGAAAAGTCAGAAGATATTCAGAATGTTAAGGATTTAGATTTAACACAGAACATTCAGGAAAAAATCGTTCCTGAGCAGCTGACAAAATCCGACGACGTAAAAACGGAAGACACAAAAAAAGACAAAAAATCCCTCAAAGTTGAAGTTACCGACCTTCGTACTCAAAAGATTCAGGAAAATTCTACTGAATTAAAGGTTGAAAAAGGTCAGGCTAAAAAAGATTTTAATCTTTCCTACAAACGCGAAAACGAAAATACAGTTCAGGTAACTCTCGACCTTGCTTCAACAGTAAATCAGAATATTACTTCTTCTGCGGATCAGAGCGCTGGCGCAAATGGTTCCGTGTTTCAGAGCATGCTTACAAATGCAATTACTCAGAACGCAGCAGATTTTGTAAAAAGCGGAAGCATTGTTTTAAAAGACAATAATCAGGGAAACATCAATTTGATCGTTCATCCGGAAAAATTAGGAAACGTAAAAATTTCCCTGAACCTTAACGACAGGGTAATTTCCGGTTCAATTACGGTTCATTCGCAGGAAGCCTACGAAGCTTTAAAGGACAGTATCGCGTCCCTTAAAAATGCTTTTGCCAGCGGTGGTTTTGAAACCGGCGAATTCAATTTGAATTTCAGTTCCCAGAATCAGCAGTTTGCCCAGGAAAGAGGAAGTGAAGGACAGAATCCTGGAAACGAAATCTTTGCAAACAGGGCTTATGGAGAATATTCGGCAGAAGGCTCTGTTGCCCTTTCGCAGAATCTGCAGACTCAGCTTGAATCGTCTGTCTATTCTGTAAATATTGTTGCATAAAATTCTAAACTGAAGGCTTAAATTGCCGAAAAATAATGTGTGTGGCCTTGCGCCAGGGGGAATGCAAAATGGAAGTAAATACTGTAATGAGCGCGTCTGAAAAACTTCAGGCACAGAATGCAGTTGATTCATTTAATAAAACACTGACCGTAAATGGCCGTAAGACCAGCAATGAATTAGGAAAAGATGACTTTCTTAAGATTTTAATTGCACAGCTTTCAAATCAGGATCCTACAAGTCCTCTTGATAATGCTGAATTTATTGCACAGATGGCACAGTTCAGTTCTCTGGAACAGATGACAAATATGAGCCAGAGTTTTGAAAAAATGGCGAATTTCATTAATTCGACAGAAGCTCAGTCAATGCTCGGCAAAACTGTTGAACTTGACCTTGGAGATTCTTCCGTTACTGGTTCTGTAGAAGCTGCAACCCGCGGTTCTCAGCCACAGATTCTTGTAAACGGAATGTATTATAGCATGGACAAAATTAAGACTGTTTACGGTCTGTAAAAGTCAGGATTTTTTAACGAGGGTAGATATATGATGAGATCACTTTATTCTGGTGTTTCAGGTTTGCAGAATCATCAGACAAGAATGGACGTTATCGGTAACAACATTTCAAACGTAAACACAACCGGATTTAAACGCGGCCGTGTAAATTTTCAGGATATGATCAGCCAGCAGATGTCTGGTGCTGCAAAACCAACTGACGAAAAGGGCGGTGTAAATCCAAAGGAAGTAGGTCTTGGAATGACAGTTGCTTCGATTGATACTGTGTTTACACAGGGAAACCTTCAGTCAACAGGAATTTCTACTGACCTTGCAATTCAGGGCAACGGATTCTTTCTCGAAAAAAATGGAGAAAAATCATATTACACTCGTGCCGGAGCTTTTTCTCTCGACTCAAACGGAACTCTCGTAAATCCTGCAAACGGCTACCGTGTTCAGGGCTATATGGCCCGCGAAATTGACGGAGAAATGATTTTACAGACTTCTGCAACTCCAGAAGACCTTGTAATTCCTGTTGGTTCAAAAGATCCTGCAAAGGCAACAACAACTGTAAACTATGCCTGCAACCTTAACAAAAATACTCCTGAAATTCCTGCTGACGCAAACGCAGCAGACGTTGCAAAAGGAACATGGAATACAGAATTTAAGGTTTACGACAGTTTCGGCAATACACACCTTCTTTCAATGAGTTTTGCACGTGTTCCCGGAAATCCTAACCAGTGGCGCGCAACTGTAAACATTGATCAGGACAATGCTGACTTTACACAGACACGCGTTGGGCTTGGAACAACAGACGGAGTTGGAAACACCTTCCTTGTAAACTTTGACAACACAGGAACCCTTGCTTCTGTTACAGACGAAGCCGGCAACCTTACAAACCCTACTGGCGAAATTATTCTCCAGGCAAGTTACACAGTTCCTGATGCAAATCCAAACGAAGACGGAACTCCATATCGTCAGACTTTGAATTTAAACTTAGGAACAATCGGAAGCCAGAAAAACACAATTACCCAGAGTGCTTCTGCTTCTTCAACAAAAGCTTTCTATCAGGACGGCTACACAATGGGCTATCTTGACAACTTTAAGATTGACTCATCAGGAATCATCACAGGTGTTTATTCAAACGGAACAAACCGCACAATCGGTCAGCTGGCCCTGGCAACATTCTCTAACCAGAATGGTCTTGAAAAAGCCGGCGAAAACACCTATGTAGAAAGCAATAACTCTGGAATTGCAAGCATTGGAACTTCTGGAATTGCAGGCAAGGGAAGCCTTCTTGCCGGTGCTCTTGAAATGTCTAACGTTGACCTTTCTGAGCAGTTTACAGACATGATCGTTACCCAGCGCGGTTTCCAGTCAAATGCAAAGACAATTCAGACGGCAGATACCTTGCTTGATACAGTTCTTTCATTAAAGAGATAGTAAGTAAGCAGGCTTAATTTCGAGTTTTTGCAATTAACATTAAAAACTCTCGAATAAGTGTAAAACATAGCGCTGATTGAGCCTGCTTAAATCAAGCATAAACTAAACTGGTGGTTGCTTACGCGCCTTCGGACGCCTGGCTCAACCACCGTTTTTCGATTTTTCATACACCTTTTTTGTGCCAGATTGCACAGTAATCCAAAAAACTCGAAATTCGGACTAATTACCCTGAATTTCGAGTTTTGAATAAATAGTTGAATGCCGAGTTTATTTTATTAAAAAATGCCAAATAGCCGTAGGAGAG
>CAVEBK010000061.1:0-11559 GCA_963613915.1 uncultured Collinsella sp. | reverse complement strand
ATGAAACTCAGTTAATTAAGTATTTGGTAAAATTTGCAAAAAAACATCAAAAGCAGTTATTGAATAAAACATTTTTAGTTAGAGAACACGGAACTGGAAATCTAGTTGCATTTTATTCTTTAAAAGCTGCGACATTACCATATAATGAAAAAGAAAGTTTGTTTTTAATTCCTGCAATTGAATTGACGCATTTTGCGGTTGATGAACGATATAGGACTGTTTTTTCATCTTTATCTGAATTAAGAACGGGTGAGTTCATATTTTGGAATCATATTGTTCCAAGTATAAAAGAAGCTCAAAAATTTCTAGCATTACAAGATTTGTTTATTTTTGCAATAAATTCACCGAAATTAATTGCTTATTATAAAACCCGGCTTGGCTTTAAAGAGATTGAAAATCTAGATGATAAACTGTTTTTTGAATATGCAGTTCCAGATTATGATGATGACTGCAGATTCTTATATTTCCCTTTGAATTAAAAATATATTTTTCATTCAAGTAAACGAAAAGTTTTGTTCTGCATAATTAAAATATTTGAGAATCGCTTGAACTAAAAAAAATCATACAAATCAATTTCGTCTACTCGAAAAAGTGGTGTATACATTTCCTTTTTGGCCTATAAAAGAAAAAATAAATATAATTACCGATGTTGCTTTTTCAACAGATAGCAGAATCTGTGATTTAAGCCATTTAGGAAGCGGAATTGATTCTGAAAATTTCGCTTCAAGCTATAAAAAATACAGACAGCCTGGAGTTGGGGTTCATCCGGGCGATATAGGAATGCACAGAATCGCAGAAAATATTCTGTGCGTCCTTTCTGAATAAAATAAAAAAAACAATTCTCTAATTTTTCTCATTCCTTAGGAAAAACAATGCTTTTATCTGTTTTAAAACTCAAAATTTTTCACAGGCTGTTTCGTCTGCGGAACAGGCATAATCTTGTGTGCCTTGTGAATATGTGTGACATGAACCGTGTTCAGGTTGGAAGAAAGTCTTATGGAGCAATCAGTGTGATAGATTTTTCCCCTGCCGACACCAAGCTCATTATTGGAAATTACTGCTCGATTGCCGGCGGAACGACTTTTCTTTTGGGCGGTGAGCATAATCTTGACACTGTTTCGACTTATCCATTTAAGGTGCGGCTTTTTGGAGAAGAACGCGAGGCAGGAAGCAAGGGAGACATTGTTATAAAAGATGATGTCTGGATTGGTCAGAATGCAATAATCTGCTCCGGTGTTACAGTCGGGCAGGGAGCTGTTGTTGCTGCGGGTGCTGTGGTTACAAAAGATGTCGAGCCTTATTCAATAGTCGGCGGTAATCCTGCAAAACTCATAAAGTATAGGCTGGATGAAAATCTTCGTAAAAAACTTGAAAAAATTGATGTTGAAGCCTTGTTCGATAAATTCACAAAAGAAGATATGCCGGTCGTTTATGAAAAGCTGGATGAAGAAATGCTGAATGAATTTTTGAAAATATGAATTATAGAAACTGTAATATCAAATTGCATTATTTTATTGGAGAATAATATGAAAACCGCTTTATGTACTATAAGTTCAAATAATTTTATGCCTTATGGTTTGACGTGTCTTACATCAATAGAAAAATTTAATGGTTATGATTTATTTTATTTAATTGCAGATGACTTCAAAGATGATTTGTATAAAAAATATGAAGACAAAATTACTTTCGTAAAATTGAATCAGCTTAATAAATCGGAATCTGAATTATCGAATCTAGAATTCAAATATAATATTGTTGAATTTAATACTTGTGTGAAGCCAGCCTTTTATCAGTATTTGTTTTCTCTTGGGTATGAAAATGTTATTTATTTAGATCCGGACATTGAATGTTATGACAAATTGTCGTATTTGGACAATTTGCTTGAATCTTATTCAATAGTTATTACTCCTCATAAGAATACAAGTAAAAAGTCTTCTTTTTTTGATGAAAATGCGTTTCTGAATAACGGGCTCTATAACTTAGGTTTTATTGCCATGCATAAATCCTCTGAAACTGACAGATTTTTAACCTGGTGGGATTTGGCATTAAAGGACGGTTGCTATCTTGATTATGCAAAAGGTTTTGCGACGGATCAGATTTGGCTCAATTTAGTTCCTATCTATTTTGATAATGTTTATATTTCAAAACATCCGGGCATGAATATTGCGTTCTGGAATATAGATGAAAGAAATATTTCGGCTAACCTGACTGTTGATTCAGAAAAAATACAATTTATTCACTATTCATCAATGTCTGTTAATTGCAAAAGGGAACTGCTTGATAAGATATTTTCTGTTTCACCAGAATTTAAGTATATTTACGATTCTCATATTAATACTGTTAAATCATTTGACTTTGAATTGTACAGCAACCAGAAATACAAATTTGACTATTTTGGCAACGGAATGAAAATTTCTCCGCAAATAAAACGTTTTTACGGATATTCAGAATTTAACAGATTGAACGACGAGAATCCTTTTTCTACAGATAAAGGTAGTTTTTTCTATAAATTGTCCAAAAACAAAATAAAGTGCAAAAAAGCAAATCTTACCTCGAATGAGAAAAAACTGAATAAGCTTATAAAAATCTTCGGCCTAAAAAATATTCTCAATCTTTCAAGATATTTTTCAGCGGTAAATGTATCAAATATTTCTAAACTGTATGAATAAGTTAAAGCTCATCATAAAAAGCCTGATAAATGTATTCACATCTCTGCCTTATGGTCATTTTGGAACCGGATCTAAAATTTGCAGTCCGGTAACTTTAATGACTGATAGAAAGCGTATCTTTGTCGGGAAAAATGTTTTTATAAGAAAATTTGCACGTATTGAGCCGATTGTCCAATGGCATGATAAGAAGTTCAGTCCAAAAATAGAAATAGAAGACAATGTGCATATTGAGCAGAATCTTCACCTTATTTGCGCAGAGAAAATTTTTATAGGGAATTCGACATTAATAAGTAGTTTCGTTTTTATTACAGATGTAAATCATGTTTTTGACGATATTTCTCTTTCTGTAATACAGCAGGGACTTGCTGTTGTTCCTACTATTATTGAAAAAAATTGTTTTATCGGAACCGGAGTAAAAATCATGGCGGGCGTCCATATCGGCGAGCATTCTGTAATCGGTGCAAATGCTGTTGTAACGCATGATATTCCGCCTTATTCGGTTGCCGCCGGAGTTCCTGCAAAAGTCATAAAAAAATTCAGTTTTGAAACAAATCAATGGGAGAAAACAAAATGAAAATACTTGTAACCGGTGCAAACGGTTTTATGGGGCACGGAATCATAAAGGAGCTTTCAGAGAGCGGGAACGAGATTGTCGCCTCAGATTTTACTGATTTTACTTATGGATATAAGAACGTCTCTTCCATTGCCGGAAATCTTTTTGAAATAGAGAATCCGTTTGGGCACTTTGGTAAGCCAGATGTTCTTGTTCATCTTGCCTGGCGCGACGGATTCAAGCATGCCTCGGACAATCACATACTTGACCTTCCGAAGCATTATGAATTCCTTAAGAAAATGGTTTGTGGCGGAGTGAAAAAGCTTGTCGTTCTCGGGAGCATGCACGAGGTTGGGTTCCACGAGGGAAGCATAAACGAGAATACTCCGTGCAATCCGCTTTCTCTTTATGGAATCGCAAAAAACGCGTTGCGCCAGATGACGGAGCTGCTCGTAAAAAATACAGAGACCAGGCTTCAGTGGGTGCGCGGTTTTTACATTGTTGACAACACTGTAAAAGGCTGCTCGATTTTCTCAAAGATAATGCAGGCTGCGGCTGACGGAAAGAAGTCTTTTCCGTTCACGTCTGGAATAAACCAGTTCGACTTTCTGGATTTCAATGTCTTCTGCAAACAGGTAGCCGCTGTTGTTCTGAATGACACAGTTTTTGGAACAATAAACGCCTGCTGCGGAAAACCAGAGACTCTTGCTTCCAGGGTTGAACGCTTTATTAAGGAAAACAATCTTGACATCAAGCTTGAATACGGAGCATTTCCTGACAGACCTTATGATTCTCTCGCAATCTGGGGAGACAACAGAAAAATTCAGAAAATTATGGAGAGTAAATAATGGAAGAGAAAAGAATCGGAATCGTTACAGTATTGTATAACAGCGAGAAAGTTCTTGATGATTTTTTTTGCAGCCTTAAAAGACAGACTTACAGGAACTTTATTCTTTACGTCGTGGACAATGCTTCCCCTGATAATTCACTTGAAAAGGCTAGAAAGCTAGCGTCAGATTGTGCGTTTGAAACAAAGTTCATCGCAAACAAAGAAAACTATGGAGTTGCGAAAGGTAATAATCAGGGAATTATAAACGCGCTTTATGATGAGTGTGATTATGTTTTGCTGTCTAACAATGATGTGGTGCTATATGAAAATACAATATCAAATTTGTATTATGCGCTTGAAAAAGAAAAAGGGTTGATAGGAGTTCCTAAAATCTTGATATACGATAATAAAAATATATGGTTTGGTGGTGGAAAATTCAGCAAACTCACATATAAATCTAAACATATAGGTTTCGATAAAAGGGATGATGGCTCATTCAATCGAAAAAAAATTATTTCATACAGTCCGACTTGCTTTATGCTTATTCACAAATCTGTCTTTGAAAAAATAGGACTTATGGATGAATCCTATTTCGTGTATTGGGATGATACAGATTTCGTTTATAGGGCACTGCAAAATAAAGTTAAGATATTTTATCTGCCGTCGGCTTGCATGGAACATAAGGAAAGTGTCTGTACAGGAAAGCATTCTGATTTCTTCTATAAATTTATTTATAGAAATCGTGAGAAATTTATAAACAAGCATTCTAAAATAGCAGGTCTCAGGCATTTTGTAGATTTTGTTTATCTTAATACAGTTATGCGTTTTAAGATGCGGAATAATATAAATCAATGGAAAATTGTTAGAAATGCAATGAAAGAAGGTTTCAATCTGTAGCCTATGCAGTTCTATTTCTTCTTCCTCTTTTTTATCATTCTTCTCTGCGGACGCTACAATATTATTAATGGGCATTATTTTATTCCCAAGCAAATGGGATATAAAATTTCTGTATTGTTTATAATCTTTGTAACGGCATTTCGGTTCAATATAGGCTATGACTGGTCAAGTTATTTAAGCTATGTCTATCCTACTTTTAATCCGCTGAATATAAGTCGGCTTGAGCCGTTGGATAAACTTATAATTGGGTGCGCAGGATATTTCAACCAGCCACTTATAATGTTTTCCGTTTATGCGGTTATAACTTACGCAAATATCGGAATACTGATAAATAGGTACAGCGTCTCAAAATTTGAATCTCTTATGATTTATGTTTGTCTGTTTTATCTTACGGATTTAAGCACGATAAGACAGGCTGTGGCAGTTTCCTTTGTTTTTTACGGCTTTACATATATTGAGCAGAGAAAATTATTCAAATACTTTCTGATTTGCCTTGTGGCAATTCTCTTCCATAAATCAGCTGCAATAGCTTTACTTTTTTATCCTTTGTATTATGCAAGGCCTATGACAACAATGCTTGCTGTTGTTGGGATATATGTCGGAATGAAAGTCGTTCTTCCAAAAATTCTTGGAAGCATTCTTCCGATTTTTCTTATGTATCTTGAAAAGGGCGGAATAAAGGACTCCAGCGGAAATCTTCAGAGGCTCGTTTACTCGATTCTGTTTTTATATGTGCTTATATTTCATAGAAAAAAATCATCTGGACTTGTTAATATTTGTGCTGTTGGTGTTGTTCTTCCGTTTGTTTTGGGCGGGCACACAGGCGGACGGCTGGCACAATATTTTTTGATTTATTATTGCCTTCTGATTCCAGACTGTAACAAGCGTTTTAACATCAACTACAGAATTCTCTTTATGCTTCCATTTTATGCGTATTTCTTTATGTATTTGATAGTTTCTGTAACTGCAAACCACAGCAATGAATACGTGCCTTTCAGATGGTACTTTTTTGAAGACCTGAATCAGAATCTGATGTGAAAAATCGCTTCGTACAAGTCAAAGATATATTTGAAAAATAGATGAGGAAATTGGCAAATGAAAATTACAGTTTTATATTTAGGAAAATCAGGAGGCGGTTGTGTTTACACTTATGAGATGGTTCGGCATCTTTTGGAGCAAAAAGCAGAAATCCAGCTTATTCTTTCATCTTTGATTGAAAACAAAAATTACTTTGAGAATTTAAAGCGCCAAGAAAATTTTAACTTGATTTTTACGCCGACATATAAGAATGGAAAGGAGTTTGTTCTAAAAAGTCTGAATATCCTCAAATTTATGAGGCTTGGAAAAAGAATAAATTCCTTTTCTCCTGACTGGATTTACATTCCGATGATTTCCATTTGGGCAAGAATGATTTTGCCTTTTGTAAACAAAAAAACAAAAATTGTAACAACAATCCATGATGTTTCCATGCATTTGGGCGAAAAGAATTCTTTAATTGACGGATTCAACGATTATATCATAAGACATTCACATAAGATTGTTACTCTTTCTGAAAGATTTATTCCATTGATTTCTGAAAAATATGGTTTTAATAAAAAACAGATTTGCTGGATAAGACACGGAAATTATGATTATTACAGGTCTTCAAATTTCGACAATAAAAATTCAATAACAAAAAGAATTCTTTTTTTCGGAAGAATCCATGAGTACAAAGGAATTTCTGTTCTCCTTGATGCGATGACCATAGTAAAGGAAAAAGCTCCGGATATTGTGCTGAACATTGTTGGAAAAGGAAAAATTTCAGATTCTGATAATGAGAAAATAAACCGGCTTGGAAAATCCTGCAATGTTGTAAATAAGTATATCCCGAATGAAGAGATTTACAGATATTTTGAGGATATTGATTTTGTTGTGGTTCCTTATATCGAAGCTTCTCAGTCCGGTGTTGTAATGCTTGCGTACTCGTTTTCAAAGCCTGTCATTGTTACAAATGTAGGCGGACTGCCGGAACAGGTTTTTGAAGATACAGGAATTATTATTCAGCCAAATGACAAAAATGTTCTTGCGGATTCTATTCTTAAAATGTATGAAGAACCACAGAAAATTCTTGAAATGGGAAAATCCGCAGAAGAAAAAAATGAAACTGTTTTTTCTTGGAAAGTAGCTGCAGAAAAATTACTTAAGTTTTTAGAAACTGATTTTTAATACATTTTTTATTCATATAAATTATATAAAAAATCTTTTACATAACATTCTTCTCAAAATGAGGCAAACTATGGATAAAAATAATTTGTATCAACGTAAAATCATTTTTATTTCAAATACCGCAAATTTTCAAAAATTCAATCTTCCATTTATGCACTGGTGTTCAGAGCAGGGGTGGCAGGTTGATTACGCTTGTCCGAACGATGAGCCTGTAAAGGACTGCGATAATTATTTTGACGTTGAGATTTCGCGCTCTCCATTTTCCTTGAAGAATCTGAAAGCCATTAGAACTTTAAAAAAGATTTTAAAAAACGGAAATTATAATATTCTGCATTGCCATACTCCGATGGGAGCTGTTGTTGCCCGGCTTGCTGGAAAAAACTTTAGAAAAAATGGCTTGAAAATTATATACACTGCGCACGGATTTCATTTTTACAAAGGCGCGCCAATCTTGAACTGGATTATGTTTTATCCTGTCGAAAAGTGGCTTTCAAAATATACGGATGTCCTTGTCTGCATAAACGAGGAGGACTATGAGCTTGCAATGCGGAAAAAGTTCAAGGCGAAAAAAATAGTAAAAATCGATGGAGTAGGCGTGAATCTCGAAAAATATGATCCGCTGTCATTGCAGGCGACTTAAAAAATTGGGAGAAAATTATGGAAGATAAAACAGTTGAAGAAGAAAAACTCACTCTCCGCTCAAAATACAAATACGATTCCGGCGACTTCATAATTCTTTATATTGCAGAGTTTATTCCGCGGAAAGACCACGAATTTTTCATAAAAAATATTCCGGAACTAAAAAAACAGATTCCGAACCTAAAAATCATAATGCCAGGCCGCGGCGTTCAGCTGAAGGAAATGAAAATCCTTGCCGTGAATCTTGAAATTGACGATATCATCTGGTTTCCTGGCTACAGAAAGGATATAAATTTGCTGTGCGCGGTTTCCGACCTTTACGTTACGACCAGCAGGCAGGAAGGACTTCCCATCAGCGTGATTGAGGCGATGGCGAGCGGGCTTCCGATTGTGGCAAGCAATATCCGTGGCCAGACAGACGCTGTTGTTCCCGGACGAAACGGAGGACTTTACCAGCTGGACAACAATGCTGAGTTTGTTGAAAAGATTCTGGAACTCTACAAAAATCCCGGACTTAGAGCAGAAATGCGGAAGAAAAATATAGAAGATTCTAAGAAATATTCGGTTGACATTGCCGTAAAGAAAATGGCGGAGATTTACATGGAGTGTGTGTAGGTGCGTTATGCGGGCTGTTGTTCAGTAATGCGGAATAGTCTCGGGGGAAAGAATTCCTGCTCTTTGTGTAAAAGATAATAAGGTAAGAAAACAGGTTCCTTTATTCCTAAACAATATTTTAAGGCTTTGCTAACATTGTGTTGACAAAGCCTTTTTTTATGCAGACTTCTCTTTGCTTTTTAACTTTATTTTTCCCATTGTAGAAACCATTCCTTAGCGATAAAATAAAAATATTATGACTAAGAAACTTTCAGAACTTACTGGTTCTTTTGAATATGTTTGCGTTGACTGTGATGGTTCAACGCCTGTGGATTTTGCTGATTGCGAAATTTCTAATCTTGAATTTGACAGTCGTCATGTATCTGCAGGTACTCTGTTCTTTGCCCTTCCTGGCACTCACACAACCGGCAATATCTTTATAAAAGACAGCATAAAAAACGGGGCTGTTGCAGTTGTTTTTCAGGACGACTTTGACACCTGTGTTCAGGATGAAATCCGCTCTTTATTAAGCGAAACAAAAAAATCTGTTGTTTTCTTAAAAGTAAAAGACAGCCGTAAAACTATGGCTCCTGTTGCTGCCTGCTTTTACGACAATCCTTCTAAAAAACTCGCTGTTATCGGTGTTACAGGAACAGAAGGCAAAAGTTCAACTGTAAGTTTTATCTGGCAACTTTTACGCTTAAACGGCAAAAAAGCAGGATTCATTTCTACCGTTCAATATTCTGTTGGTGGCGAAGCCCTCGCAAATCCAGAGCATACGACAACTCCAGAAGCAACAATCATTCAGAAATATCTTGCTCAAATGGTTCAAAACGGCTGTGAATATGCAGTACTGGAAACTTCCAGTCATGGTCTTTCTCCAAAATTGAACAGAACCGGCAACATTGACTTTGACTGCGGTGTTTTTATGAATGTAACTCTCGAACACCTGGAATTCCACAAAACTTTTGAACAGTACCGCGACGACAAGGCAAATCTTTTCCGTAAACTTGACGAATGCAGTCACGAAAAAACAATTCTTGGTAAAAAAACAGAAATTCCTTCTTTTGGAATCGTAAATCTCGAAGATGAATCTGCCCAGTATTTTATTCATGCAACAAAAAAGCCTGTAATCGGCTTTACGACAGAAGGCAAGGCTGGAAAACAGGCTGTTTCCGGGCTGGAAGAACAGAAACCTCTTCCTCAAATTCCTTCTTCAATTCCTTATCTTGTCGGCCGCAATATTGCAAGTGCAAGTTATGGGCTTTCGTTCAGCATTGTTGAACCAAATCTGGTAGACGAAAATTCAAAACCTGTAAATGGAAACGTCATTCATATAAAGGCTTCTCTTCCTGGTGCTTTTAATGCTTACAATATTATGGCAGGTCTTATTGCAGTAAGCCGTTTAACAAAAACTCCACTTGAACAGGTTGCAGAAAAAGTAATTAAGCTTGTTCCTGTAAAGGGAAGAATGACAGAAGTAGATCAGGGGCAGCCGTTTGAAGTAATTGTTGACTATGCCCACACTCCTTCAAGCTTTGAAACAATCTTTCCTCCAATCCGCCGTCGTGCAGCAGGAAAAATCATTGCACTTTTTGGTTCTGGCGGGGAACGCGATATTAAAAAACGTCCTTTGCAGGGTGCAATTGCCGCAAGATTCTGCGATATTGTAATTTTAACAGACGAAGATCCTCGTGGCGAAGACAGCGTTGAACTTTTAAAACAGATTGCCAATGGTTCACAAAAAGAAGGAAAAGTAATCGATAAAGATCTGTTTATTATTCCAGACAGACCGGCTGCAATCCGGCAGGCTTTTAAAATGGCAGGCAGACACGACATTGTTTTACTGCTTGGAAAAAGCCATGAAAATTCAATTATTTATAAAGACGGCCCTCATCCTTACGATGAAATTTCAGAGGCAAAAAAGGCTCTGTCAGAAATGGGCTACAACAAAGACTAAAATTCAGGGGAATTATAATGAACGTAACAGTTATTTATGGCGGAAAATCAGGTGAACACGAAGTTTCTTTAGTTTCTGCCGCAGCAGTTGCAAGAAATATCGATAAAAAACATAAAATTACGCTTATTGCAATTACAAAAGACGGAAGATGGTTTTTACAGCCGGAAAGTGAATTAGAAAGAATCCTTAATGACGAAAATGCTCATTTTGAAATTATCGAAGAAAAGCAGAACGAAGTAATGACAATTCCTGGTGGTGGAACGGAGCGGACTTTTTTTGTAAACGGAAAAGTTTTAGGCACAGACGTTATTTTTCCTGTTTTGCACGGAACTTTTGGAGAAGACGGAACAATCCAGGGACTTTTTGAAATGATTGGAGTTCCTTATGTCGGCTGTTCTCCATTGGCTTCTGCAATTACAATGGACAAGGAAAAAACAAAGGCTGTTCTTAACAATGCAGGAATTCCACTTGTTCCAGGATTTTGTGTCCGCCGCAGCGAACTTGCAGACTGGAAAAAATATGATGAAATTCTTGAACGCGCAGAAAAAGAAATCGGATTCCCGCTTTTTGTAAAACCCTGTTCTGCCGGTTCTTCTGTTGGTGCAGGCCTTGCTGCTGATCTTCGTCATTTAAATGCTGCAATTGTAGAAGCCTTTAACTGGGACGATAAAATTTTAATTGAAAAAGCTGTAAATGCACGCGAAATTGAATGTTCTGTTACCGGAAATCCGACAATTGCCGACGGACAGAAAAGTTTTGAAGTGCTTACTGCTTATGGCCCTGGCGAAATTGCTCCAAAACATGAATTCTATGATTATGATGCAAAATACAATGACCCTGACGGGGCAGACCTTTTGATTCCTGCAAGACTGCCGGAAGAAAGGCTTGAAGAAGTGCGTAGTGTTGCAAAAAAAGCATTTGCTGTTTTAGACCTTTGCGGTTTAAGCCGGGTTGATTTTTTTGTTGATAAAGATACTGATAAACTTTATTTAAACGAAATAAACACAATGCCAGGTTTTACGCAGATTTCCATGTTCCCGAAAATGTGTGCACATTCTGGACTTGATTTTACTTCTTTGACGGAACTTTTAATTAACGAAGCCCTGTCAAAATTTGAAGGGACTTCAAAATTAAAGACATCGCGCTGATTTTTTTTAGAAACCTTAATTTCGAGTTTTAAATAAATAGCTGAATGTCGAGTTTATTTTATTAA
>CAVEBK010000060.1:0-12127 GCA_963613915.1 uncultured Collinsella sp. | reverse complement strand
AATTGAATGGGGACTGCTGATGCTTGGTTATGATTTCAAGCAGATTGCAAGGCTGGTAAAGGAATAGAAGAAAAAAAATCCTGATTACAAAAATCAAAATTGCGAAAATAAATAAAAAAGGGGCTGTTTTGTGTGGAGTTTTTTTAACTTACAAGACAGCCCCGTGCAGGGCACTGAAGCGCATTTGCGCGGAACCACGGAACAGCGGCAGAGACGGTAAAAGACGGGGCAGCTTGTCTGGCTCCGAAAGAAAAAAAATGAAAAATTCCTGCAATTGAAAGGTTTTTTTGAACGTGATAAAATGGCGAATAATTTTTGGAGGCTTCTAAAATGGCATTAAAGTCAATAAAAGACGTTGTAAAAACTGTAAAACGTCCAGAAAAAGTTCTTCAGTTTGGTGAAGGCGGATTTCTCCGTGCATTCGTAGACTGGCAGATTGATATTGTAAATGAAAAAACTGATTTTAACGGAAGCGTTGTAATCGTTCAGCCACTTGAAAAAGGTATGGTTGATGCAATGAACGCTCAGGACAACCTTTACACAACAGTTCTCCGTGGTATGAAAGACGGAAAACCAACTGTTGAAACACGCACAATCACTTCTATCAGCCGTTCTATTAATCCGTACACAAATTATGACGACTACATTGCTTTGGCTTCTAGCCCGGATCTTCGCTTTATCGTTTCTAACACAACTGAAGCTGGTATCCGCTTTGACGCTGAAATTGAAGGCGTTCCTGTAACATTGGATCAGAAGCCACAGAAAAACTTCCCTGCAAAAGTTACTGCTTTCCTTTACAAACGTTTCCAGGCTTTTAAGGGAGACACTTCAAAGGGAATGATCCTTATTCCTTGCGAACTTTCTGACCAGGCTGGTCTTAACCTCCGCATTAACATTCTCCGCTACGCAGAAATGTGGCAGCTCGGACCAGACTTTATCAACTGGTTTGACGAAGCCTGCGATGTTTGTTCTTGTCTCGTTGACCGCATCGTTCCTGGATATTTCCCTCTTCTTTCTAAAAACGAAGCAACTGGAAAAACTCAGGCTGAAGAAATCTGCGAAAAACTCGGCTATGAAGACAAACTTCTTGACTCAGCTGAACTTTTCCACTTCTGGGTTATTGAATCTAAAAAATCACACGAAGATGAACTTCCACTCGTTAAAGCAGGTCTTTCTGTTAAGTGGGTTCAGAACATGGACTACTACCACACAAGAAAGGTACGCATTCTGAACGGTGCTCACACTTCTTCTGTACTGGCAGCTTTCCTTGCTGGTTCAAACTATGTTCAGGACATCGTTTGTTCAGAAAAAGTTGGAACTGGATTTAACACTCCAAACGCTGACGCTCAGAAATTTATGCGCAACGTAATTTTCAACGAAATTATTCCTTCAATCGACGGCGACCAGGAAGATCTTAAAGAATACGCTGAAAACGTATGGTCACGCTTCCAGAATCCGTTTAACCCGCACCGCCTGATCGAAATTTCATTGAACTCTGTTGCTAAATACTGGACACGCTGTCTGCCATCTGTAACACAGACAATCGCAAAGACTGGCTCAGTTCCAAAGCTTCTTTCTTTCTCAATCGCAGCTTTGATTGCATTCTACAACGGAACAGAAATCAAGACTGACGAAAAGGGCGCAAAATACCTTGAATCAAAGAGAGACGAAGGCGTTTATCCAAACAAGGATACTCTCCCGGTTCTCGAATTCTTTGCAGCTCTCAACAAAGAAACAAAAGATGCAAAAGTTATTGCAAATAAAGTTCTTTCAAATGTTGACTTCTGGAAAGAAGACCTTACAAAATACGCAGGTCTCGAAGCAAGCGTAGCTGCAAATCTCGCTGACATTCAGTCAAAGGGAATGAAAGCAGCACTCGCTGACATCGTAAAATAATCTGTTAAAGATTTAGATGTAAAAAATGCGGTTCGTTTTGAACCGCGTTTTTTTTTGTTTTAGTTGCTTTTTGCATTGCAATATGTGTATATTGAACATATATTGCGAGGAAAAATTATGGCAAACAGTTCTAATTTTACAGTAAGAATTGATCCAAACATAAAAGCTCAAAGTGAATCTGTTTTTTCAAGCCTGGGAATAAATTTAACAACTGCGATAAATGTTTTTTTAAGAAAATCAATTCAAACGGGGGGATTTCCATTTGATGTGCGCTTAGATACGGCAAATAAAGAAACACTTCTTGCAATGGATGAAGCAAATAAACTTTCTGAAGAAATTAGAAACGGGAAAAAAAATCCATTTGATAATTGGGCTGATGCAAAAGCAGAATTGATGAAATGAAATATAAATTCTACTTTACTTCAAAATTTAAAAAAGAATATCGCAAACTTTCCGTCCAGAATATGGAAGCAGTTGATAAAATAATCCAACGACTGTTAAATGGCGAAAAATTAGAACCCAGATATTGTGATCATCAACTTTCAGGAAAATTAAAAGATTTTAGAGATTGTCATGTTCGCCCGGATTTAGTCTTAATTTACAAAATTGAAGAAGATATTCTTTTACTTACAGCTGTGAATATTGGGTCACACAGTAATTTATTTTAGTCTCTTTTTGTTTTGCAGTTATTCCCTCTCAGGTTTTGTAAATTTAAACCATTCTGGGGCTTTGTAATCGATTATCCATTTTCCGCTGTAGAATCCGTTGTCGTCTGATTGGGGAATTATAAAAATTACTTTTGCGGGATTTTCGGTGTCGTAGTCGAAAATGTTACTTGTCCATTCTTCTTTTGCAGTTCCGGAAAAATATTTTAATTCGTTTTTTGGAGTGTAAACAGAAAAGTGGTATTTTCCTTTTTTTAAATTTAAGTGAACTGCCATTCCGCCACTGATAAAAATTGATTTTTTGTAACTGTAAAAAGTGCCTGGAGTTGAAGTCCATTCGTATTTTGCTTTTACTTTTGTGTTTAAAACTTCGCTGCCGTTTTCGTCTTCGATTTTTAACCAGCAGCGGACTTCGTTCAGGTTTGAAGAATTTTCCGGGCGGTAAATTATCAGTTTCCAGGGATTATGTTTTATTTGAGGAATTTCTGCATTTACAGAATTAATACATAAGGCGGATAAAAATATTAAAAAAGTGAATAAATTTTTCATTTTACGTTGCGTGCCAGCAGCAAATGCGCAGGGGATTTTTGCGTATCAGGCTTACCTCAGGCCTGCGCTCATTATAGAAGAAATGAATTAAACTTTTAAATGACTTTTTACGTGGAAAATGATAGATTTATTGAACATTTGTGACCATTAAGATTTTCAGGTCACTTTTGGGGGCACTATGAGCAAAATCGCTATTAGAATTAATTCGGCTGACATTGTTGCTGTTGCACTGCAGCCACTTACAAAGGGTACGGAAGTTACTCTCGAAGCTTCTGGAAATGCACCAGAAGTAAAAGTTACTTTGACAGAAGATATTACAGCTGGTCACAAATTCGCTTTGCGCGACATTAAAAAAGACGAACCAATCATTAAATACGGTTATCCGATTGGAGCAGCTACTCAGGATATTCCTGCTGGAAGCCACGTTCATACACACAATATTCATACTTTGCTTTCTGAAAAATTTGAATATTCTTACAACGAAGCAAACGCAAAAGCTGCTTACGAAAAATGGTATAAAGAAACAGAAGATTTAAGGAATAATGTTCCTGTTGTAAACGTTTACAAACGCGCTGACGGCCGCATCGGAACACGCAACGAAATCTGGATTGTTCCTCTCGTTGGCTGTGTAAACAAAATTTCTGAACGCCTTGCAAACTGGGCAAACAACAAATTCTTTGATGGCGAAGAACCAAAACCAAGCGTAACTGGCGGTCTTGAAGGCGTTTTTGCATGGACACATCCTTACGGCTGTTCACAGATGGGTGGCGACAAGGAAACAACTGCAAAAATCCTTGCTGATTTAGTTCATCATCCGAATGCTGGTGGCGTTTTAGTTGTTTCTCTTGGCTGCGAAGAAAACAATATTCCTTATTTTAAGGAATTTTTAGGTGAATACGACGAAAACCGCGTTAAGTTTATGACAACCCAGCAGTGCGACGACGACTTTAAGAGCGGAAAAGAAATTCTTGAAGGTTTAGCTGCTTACGTTAAGGAATTTAAGCGTGAAGAAGCTCCACTTTCAGAAGTTGTTCTTGGAATGAAGTGCGGTGGTTCTGACGGTATGTCTGGAATTACTGCAAACGCTTTGATTGGCCGTGTCTGCGATGCAATGACTGGAATGGGCGGAAAAGTAATGCTTACTGAAGTTCCGGAAATGTTTGGTGCTGAACAGATGCTCATGAACCGCTGTGTTGACAAAAACCGCTTTGAAGCAACAGTAAACCTTATCAACGGATTTAAGGATTACTATGCACGCCACAACCAGGTTTGCTACGAAAACCCAAGCCCGGGAAACAAGGCAGGCGGAATTACAACTCTCGAAGACAAATCTTTAGGCTGCGTACAGAAGGGTGGAAAAGCTCCTGTTACTGGAGTTCTTAAATACGGTGAACGCCTTACAGAAAAAGGTCTTACACTTCTGGAAGGACCGGGCAACGACATTGTTTCTACAACTGACATGACAGCAGCCGGCGCAAACATTATTCTGTTCTCAACTGGCCGCGGAACTCCGCTTGGAGCACCTGTTCCAACTGTAAAAATTGCTACAAACCATCCTCTGGCACAGAAAAAGAATGACTGGATCGACTTTGATGCAGCCCGCCTTCTGGATGAACCAGGCGACAGCGTTCGCGATTCATTGCTTGAATTAATCTGTGACATTTGTTCTGGAAGAAAGCAGACTAAAAACGAACAGAACTGCTACCGCGAAATTGCAATCTTTAAAGACGGAGTAACCCTCTAGTTTTATAGATTTGCGTAAAAAATAAAAAAAGACTAACAAAGGTAAATCTGCCGATTGTTAGTCTTTTTTTTCACGTAAGGGATTTTTGCGTACAAGCACGCTGAGAGTTTGCGTAAGGGATTGGAGCACCTGCGCAGCAGTTCCGGAGCGAAAGCGGAGGAATGAGCCGCGCAAGACGGCGAAGTGCGCAAAGCCCGGCCCTGCCGAACGGCAGGGATACGCCCTTATTTTAAATTAAAACGATTTACTGCAATCTGATAAATAATTTCCACAACTTCATCAACTGAAAAATCTTTCATATTGAACATAATGTGGCGGTTTGTTCTGTCTTCGCGGCTTTTGCCTGTTACATACTTGTACCACATATGGCGTCGGCGATCTACTTTTTTAATTAAAACAGAAGCTTCGTGCTTAGTTAAATCGTAAGCTTTTACAACGTGGTTCAAACGAAAATCAACAGGTGCATACAAAAAAACATTTAAAACATTGTCGTAGGAAGAAAGAAAATAGTCGGCACAGCGACCAAACATAACGCAGCTTTCTTTGCCTGCAATTTCGCGGATTGCACTTGCCTGCGCCTGAACTGCCTTTTCTGAAAAGTCTGAATTTGAAACTCCAAATCCAAATTCGTTTACATATTGCTTAACTTTGTCCACTCCGTGTTTTTTGTGGTCAAGATTGTAAATTGTAGTTTCGTCCATTCCAGAAATTTCGCGGGCTTTGTCTACAAGTTCACGCTCGTAAAAATTTACGCCGAGCTTTTCTGCAAGTTTGCGGCCAACTCCGCTCGCGCTGCATCCAAATTCGCGTCCAATAGTTATTACAAATCTTTTCATAATTTACCTTTGTCTGTCGTTTTTTTCAGTTGTTATTTGATTTCTGCAATTGCGCGTTTAGAAACATACAAAAGCAGGGAATTTATTCCAAAGTAAATAAGTGCAATTACAGCGTAAAGACCGATTATACAGGAAGATTTTACGTAACGACCCATAATAATCTGACCTGAATACATAAGTTCATGAACTGCAACTACAGCACAGAGCGAAGTATCCTTAATGATTGTAATAAACTGTCCCATAAGTGGTTTGCGGATTCTCTTTACAGTTTGAGGAAGAACAACGTGAACTAAAGTTCCCACAAAACTAAATCCCTGAGAATAACTTGCTTCCCACTGACCTTTAGGGATTGCCTGCATTCCACCACGCAGAATTTCTGCAACCAGAGCACAGTTTAAGAATGTAAGTGCACACACAGAACTTGCAATCGTCGGAAGCGGCAGAGTAAAACGAAAGAAAATAATTACAAGAATAAGAGGAAGGTTTCGTGCAACATCGATGTAAACAGCAGAAACCTTTGAAAGAATTCCTTTGTCAGTAAATTTTGAAATTCCGAGAACACAGCCAAGAACAAAACTTGCAATAATTGTAAAAACAGCAATTAAAAGCGTTATACCAAGACCATTCAGCAAAAACAAAAATGTAGTTAAATCAAGAAATTTGTCGCTCATGCTTTTACCGCCTTTTTTTCAAGAGATTCAGAAAGTTTTGAAAGAGGAAGACACAAAATCAAATAGAGCAGGGCAGAAATAATAAATGACTGTGTGTAGCAGCCGTATTCAGAAGCCCAGCCGTCAGCGCGGTACATTAATTCTCCTGCAGTAACAACAGTCAGAGTTGCGGAGTTTTTAATCATATTTACGCACTGATTTGTCATTGGCGGAAGTGCAATTTTTACAGCCTGAGGAATTACAATAAAAAACAGAGACTGCAGATAGCTCATTCCCTGACTCAAAGCAGCTTCTGTCTGTCCGCGGGGAATTGCCTTGATTGCCGATTCAACAACGCTTGCCCCAAAAGCTCCCGTATAAAGCGAAAGTCCAAGACAACCGCATGCAAACGGGCTGAGCATAATTCCAAGATGAGGAAGAACATTGTACATAAACAAAAGCTGAACAAGGAGCGGAGTATTCTGAAAAAAGTTTACATAAGCAAGACAAACTGCCTTTGCCGTGCGATTTTCTGAACAACGAACGAGTCCAACAAAAAGGCTTATTAAAAGTGTAAAAACAAGACTGACAAACGAAATTAAGACGGTAATTAAAAAACCTTCTCCAAAAATCCGCCAGTCAGAAAATAATAAAATCCATCTGCTTATATTGAACATAGTTTTTCCTTATATGGATTTGGGCGCATTCTGCCGGTAATTCCGGCGTCGCCTGCATTGCCGGCAGAACCGGGCTTTCCGGGGTTCCGCGTCGGAGCGCTTCATTGTGCTGCCATTCTGTCAGCACAACGCCTTCGGCGCCCCTGCAATCCCTTGCGCGTAAGCGCAAGGACGTGCGCACATTGCGCACACGTAAATAACGAGTTTGTGTAAACAAACTCGCAGCGTAACAGGCGCAAGCCTGATACGCAAAAATCCCTTGCGCACAAAATTATTTATCAAGATTGAATTTAGCCTTGAGCGCTGCCATTTCGCCTGATTTTTCCATTTCTTCAATTGTTTCGTTAATAAGTTTTAAAAGATCGCTGTTTCCTTTTTTAACTGCGATTCCATAATTCTGTGGAGCAAAACGGTCTGCAAGCAGAATAACAGTGTCTTCCATATAGCCTGCAAGGATTGAAGAATCAACAGAGAATGCATCTGCACGTCCAGAATCAAGGGCAGCCTTAATTTCCGGGTATGTTGCGTATTCAGCAAATTTGAGTGAAATTCCTGCTTTTTCTGATTCTGCTGTTAATGTTTTTTTAGTTGTTGCAGCCTGAGAAACGCCGACTGTTTTTCCATTCAAATCCTTAAAAGAAGAAATTCCTGAAGTCTTTTTTACCATTATTGCAATCGGGTCCTGCATGTAAATTGTAGAAAAGTCCCAGAGTTTTCTGCGTTCATCTGTTACAGTAAAAGTTGCTGCAATCATATCAATTGCGCCTGTATCAACAAGAGGTCCACGTGTTTTTGCAGTAACGCCGGTAAATTTTACAGATTCTTTTCCAAAAATCTTTTTAGAAACAGCCTTTGCAATTTCAATTTCAAGACCTTCGTGTTCGCCTGTTGCTGGATTTAAATAACCGTAACCAGGAACATCCTCTTTACAGCCAACCTTTAAAACTCCAGCCTTTTTAATCTTGTCAACTTCCGACTTTTTGGCAAATGCCGAAGTTGCAGTCAAAACCATCATTCCTGCAAGAAGTACCTTTAAAATTGTCTTTTTCATTTTGTTCACCTCTCAAAAAAATTTTTTATCATTAAAAGTAATTCCTAAATTCAAACAAAACCGTTCAATCTAAAAATCACCTTAAATCACAGCCTCATAATTCGGCTCTGGTTCAAATTCACTTTCTTTAGCTTGATTTTAAAATCTTGCTGAAAAACTGCCTTGTTCTTTCATTCTTTGGGTTTTCAATTACCTGCTGTGGAGTTCCATCTTCCATAATTTTTCCGCCTTCCAGAAACAAAAGACGATCCGCAATATGACGCGCAAAACCCATTTCGTGAGTTACAAAAATCATTGTTATGTTTTCTTTTGCAACATCTTCCATAATTTTTAAAACTTCACTAATCATTTCCGGGTCAAGGGCAGAAGTTGGTTCATCAAAAAGAATTACTTTTGGCATCATCGTTAAAGCACGCGCAATTGCAACTCTCTGCTGCTGACCTCCAGAAAGCTGGCTCGGATACGAATCCTTTTTAGAAGCAAGTCCAACTTTTTCAAGATTTGCCATAGCTCTTTCCGTTACAAGTGATTTTGGTTCATGCTTTAAAAGAACTGGTGCAAATGTAAGGTTTTCTAAAACTGTTTTATGCGCATAAAGGTTGAATCCCTGAAAAACCATTCCAATTTCGCGGCGGGCACGGTAAAGTTCTTTGTTTTTCATTGCAGTTAAATTCTGACCATTTACGCTTACAGTTCCAGAAGCCGGTTTTTCAAAAAGATTTATACATCTGAGCAAAGTTGACTTGCCGGCTCCACTTGGGCCAATAATTACAGTTTTGCTTCCTTCCGGAATCTGCAGCGAAATATCGTCAAGAACGGTTAATGTTCCGTATTTCATTGTAATGTGCTGCATATCGATAATTGTGTTTGTCATTGCCAACCTCAAAAAATAAAAATGCATAAAAAAAGGCCGGAAATTCAATTGAACTTCCGACCTCGTTGTCGATGTCATAACTCTAAAGTCTTAACATTGTTTTGACAATACCAAAAATGAATTATTTAACAAATTTTCATAGCATATCTGTATGTTTTTAATAACGATTTAATATATTCATGCATCTAAAAACTGACATTCATTTGATTGCTTACTTTGCGCCTTCGGACAAAAAATTCAATCAACGCAATTTTACTGCCTAAATCAACAGGCCCAGCAGAGGAATCGTAAAAATTGAAAACAATGTCGAAACAAAAATTATCTGACTTGCAAAAAGCGCATCATGTCCGTATTTGTCCGCAAGAATCGAAGCCGTACTTCCAGCCGGCATTCCAGACATAATAACTGCAATACTGACCAAAAGCGGATTTAAATTTAAAAAGTGAAGTGCAAGCCAGACAAAAAGCGGAAAAATCACGATTCTAATCAAAGTAAAAAACAGAACCGGCTTGGAAAACATCGTCTTAAAATCAGCACCCGCCAGAATTGAACCAATTACCAGCATGGAAAGTGGAGTTGTGCACTTACTCAAAGAAACAATAGAAGTGCTCAAAAACGGTGGCAGTTTAAAAGGGCAGAACATCAATAAAAATCCGGCAAAAATTGCAATAATGCACGGATGCACTGCAAGTTTTTTTATTGCCTGTTTCCGGTCAACACTTGTAAAAAGAGCAAGTCCAGCCGTCCACATTGTAAATCTTATCGGAATCTGAAAAATCGATGTAAACAAAACTCCCATTCCGCCATAAAGAGCTTCAGAAACCGGCATTCCTATAAAACTTGAATTTGAACAGATTAATCCGTAACGGCAGACAATCTTTTTTTCCGGATTCATCTTAAAAAACAAAAATTTTCCGCTTACAGTTGCAAAAATCTGGATCAACGCAGAAATTACAATCGCAAAAATACAATCACGGGCAAATTCTCCGTTAAAATTCACTCCGCCCAAAAACGCACTCACCGTATTGCAGGGCAGAACAATGTTAATAAGAATATCCGAAAGGGATTTTCGCGAAGCAGGCGTAATAATTTTTACTTTTGTTGCAATAATTCCAACAATAATCAAAAGAAAAAGCGTAAGCTGCAGATTAAATACTTTAAAAACAAATTCCATTGAAATTTTATACCATTTTGGTATCAATATTAAAAATACTTTATTTACTTAGAGTTAATACTTTTTACGTATATTTTTCTTAAATTTTAGTATTGGACGTATTGAATTAAAAAAAATAGAATCAGCCTATGTACAAAGTTTATTTAAATGATCACATTGCTCAAAGCGCAGTTGAAAGATTAGAAAAAAAGGTTCAGATCGTAAACAATTTTGACCATCCGGAAGAATTAGATGCAATAATTGTCCGCCAGCAGTTTTGCCCGCGAAGTGTAATAGAAAAAGCTGAAAAATGTAAGATTATTCAAATGCATGGCGTTGGTCTCGAAAGAATTGACACAGAGGCCGCCCGGGAATTTGGAATTCCTGTAAAAAACTGCCCGAACGGAAATGCAGAATCAGTTGCAGAACTTGTTCTTGCCCTTGCACTCGCACTTTCACGCAAACTTAAATTTATAGACAAAGGCGTTCAGGAAGGACGTTTTGCGGAATTTGGTCTGCCAGAAACAGTTGGCAACGAAGTTTCGAACAAAACTTTAGGCCTTGTCGGCTCAGGAAAAATTGCGCGGCTTGTTGCTTCTCTTTTTAAGACCGCATTCAACTGTAAAATTCTCTGTTACAACAAATATCTTTCTAAAGAAGAAGCGCAGGAACTCGGTTTTGAAAAAATCGGCAGTTTGGAAGAATTACTAAAAGTTTCGGATATTGTTTCTGTCCACGTTCCTTTAACAGACGAAACAAAAAAAATGTTTGGGCCAGGCATTTTTGACAATGCAAATCACAATCTGCTTTTTATAAACACAGCGCGCGGTGGAATTGTTGACGAAACAGTTTTATACAAAGCCCTTACAGAAGGAAAAATTAAGGCAGCCGCAATGGATGTTTTTGAAAAACAACCTCCGGAAACAACAAATCCGCTTTTAAGTCTGGAAAATTTTATTGCAACCCTGCATATTGGAGGAAGCACAAACGAAGCATTGGAAAGAAACGGAAAAACTGTTGTAGATAATGTTTTTAATGCGCTGGGAATTGAATAAAATGCTTTTAAAATAAAAAAGCGTGGAAGGGAAAAAATGGATTTACGCGTAATGAAAAATTTTCTAAAAATTGCAGAAACTCAAAATATTACGCAGGCTTCAAAAGAATTAAATGTTGCCCAGCCGCACCTTACACGACAGATAAAAAAGCTGGAAGAAGAACTTGGAATTCTTTTATTTTTCCGGGACAAAAAGCGTCTGCACATTACGGAAGAGGGAAGATTTTTAAAACAACAGATTGAACAGATTTTAAGGCTTGTAGACAAAACAGAACGCCAGATAAAAGAAATGCAGTCAGAAATTTCTGGAACTCTTTTTATCGGAGCAATCGAAACAGTCTGCGGAAGTTTTCTTTCTGAATGGCTTGCAGAATTTAAGAAAGATTTTCCGCAGATAAAATATAATATCTGGTCGTCAAATTCTAAAGATGTTGTAGAACGACTGGAAAAAGGTTTAATCGATCTTGCATTTGTCCGCGAACCAATCGACGAAACAAAATTTAATTCAATTCATTTTATCGACGAACAATGGGCAGCATTTTTTAACAAAAACCATATTTTAGCTCAAAAATCGAGTGAACTAATAAGTTTGCGCGAACTTTCAAAAGAAGAACTTATAGTGCCTTCTCAACGCGTTGAAGAAATTGAAGGCTGGT
Source organism: uncultured Collinsella sp. (assembly GCA_963613915.1). Lineage (GTDB taxonomy): Bacteria > Spirochaetota > Spirochaetia > Treponematales > Treponemataceae > Treponema_D. The sequence goes on along the minus strand of CAVEBK010000060.1, from coordinate 322 downwards.
TTAAGGCAGAAAATCTAACGGCAGACATTCGCTGCTCAATTTCGCCACTGAGCATTGCTTTAAGCCTTATAAAAAATAACCTTGGCGTTGCAATTTTGCCGGAATCTACAATTAAAAGTATCGAAAATAAAAACGAAATTCTGCTGAAAAAACTGGATAAAGTTAAAAAAACAGGAATTTCGCTCATATGGAAAAAGAATTACGAACTTTCGTTAGCTTCAAAAAGCTTTATGAATTTCTTTCAGAATAAAAATATTGAATAAAATGAATACACACAAACGATAAAAAACTATCGTTTGTTAGTTAGACATAACTTCGACTC
>CAVEBK010000059.1:0-13575 GCA_963613915.1 uncultured Collinsella sp. | reverse complement strand
CTTGCTGGCAGGTTCTCGACGAGAGGCTATTTGATATGTTTTTATTGAAACTCGGCATTCAAACTAATAATGCGGTGGTTTTCTGTTTGGAATATCAATATTTTCTGACAGATCCAGAATCCGGCTGGAAAGAATTTTATTTTCTTCCCTTAAAATTTCGATTAACTTTTGCTGTTCGACAACTTCGGTCTGGAGTTTCTGTATAAAATCGTCCATGTAGGCAATTTTTGTTTCCAATGCAAAAAAACGGTTTTCAAATTCGCTTTCCATGGTTTTTATTTTAGCGGATTACCAGGAAACTGACCACGTCTTTTGTTCTGTCTGCGTAAAAAGTTCACCGAGAGTAAGCTGGGCTTTTACGGACTTTTCTGGATTTCCTGATTTTAATTCAATTTTTATCTGACCGTTTACAATTTCCTGTGCCAACGTTGTGCCGTAAACAGAAGCCAGTAATTCCGTGTATTCGGCAATGTCCATTTTTTCGTCGTTTAAGCATGGAATCATTAAAAGGTCAAAATAAGAACGTGTGTCTTCCGGCAGAAAATTGTAAAATGCTGCAATCTGTTCAGGTCCAAGCGAAAGTGTAAGGCTTGTCGGCGTTCTTTTTAAAATATTGAGTGCAGAAAGATTTTTTTCAGAAACGCCGGCAAAGTCTCCGCTGGCAGTTATCTGGTTTTGCGGGCTGACGTCTGCCTTTACGTTTGCTGCCTGTGAACTGAAAAGAAAAGATTTTACGTCATCGGCACTTATTAAAGGGCTGTTTTTTGAATTTTCCTGAGAGCCTGTTAAAGATAAAAGGGCTTCCTGTGCCTGTTTTGAAAAAGATGAGGAGAAATTTAAGGTTACGTCGTCATTATTTTTTGCAGTAACGGTAATTGAAGCTGAACACGAAGCTAACGCCACAACAGCAAGGCAGGCAAAGAAAAGGAAGAAGTTGTGAAGGCTAAAAGATTTCATACAGAAAATTCTCCATTGGAATGACGGCTGGAATGACGGCAGACTTAAAAAAAGCTGAATGTCAGACAGTGACAGCCATGGGGGTAATATTGCTGCCACGGCTGTCGGGTTGTCGTATTATTTAAGCAATGTTGACAGTGGTAAGGTTACACGCACACCGCTTGAAAAAACAAGTCCGCTTGCAAGGCTGTTTAATGCGCTCAATGCACTGCCGTCGGTGTCGTTAAATACTGTGTAATGAATATCCTGAACAAAACTTATGTCCGTTTTTCCTGCCTTAAACGAAGGTGAATTAAAGCACACTCCTAAAATTCCAGGGAAGACAGAAGCCTTGATTCTTTCGTCATCGTTTCCAGGCAAATAAGGTTTACCGATTGTAAATACAGGACCTGCAAAAATGCGCAGATAGTCTGTCATTGTCAGGCTGAACACTAACGGAAGCTGAATAACCCCGGTTCCGCTGTCCCATCTTACAAATGAACCGATTCCAGGTTTTAAGGTTTTTCCTTCGTACATTGCGTGGAGTTCGCCTGCTAAACCGCGGAAAGTTAAACGGAAGTTGTCTGGAGTAAAAAAGTTCCAGTCAACAAAGAACATTCCGTCGAGAACAACCTTGTTAATAAATGAAGAAGAGCTGGATTTTTTAGAATTGTTCCTGCTGTTATAAGAAGTTTTTGAAACATTTGATTTTGAATTTACAGAAGAACTTTTTGTTTCTTCCGCTGCTTCGTCGTCTGCATTCTGCTCTTTTAAGAGTGAAGAAGAAGGCAAAAATCTGCCGGTTTTATAGTATTTGCCCTTCCAGTAGCCTTCTTTGAGGGAACTTAAAATTACGCCGGTGTTTGGTCCGTCAGAAGCGCAGTTTAAAAACTGATTGTTGCCGATGTAAATGCCAACGTGGCTTGGCTGGTCGGAACCTGTTGTCTTAAAGAAAACTAAATCGCCGGCTTCGCGCTTTGAGTCGTCAATTATTTTGCAGAAGCCGTAAATAGCTTTTACGGTTCGTGGCAGCTGGTAGCCGATTGATTCTCTTGAAACTGCATAAACAAAACCGGAGCAGTCAAAAGAATTAGGACCTACAGCTCCGCTTACATAAGGACAGCCGATATATTTTTTGCCGTATTCAATAAAAGTCTGTCTGGTTTTTGCAGAATTGTCTGCTTCTTCCTGCATGGTCTGAGCACATACACGAGGTGTAAACAGAATAAAAGCTGCTAGCCAAACCCAGGTAATAATATGATTTCTATCGTTTCTAGTCATACTCTAATTATCGGAAAAAAAAACTTTAAGCCGATAAAAAACGATAAATTTCAGAAAGGTGAATATTGAGTTTATTTTATGAAAAATGTTAAATCCCCCGCTTGTTGAGCAAAATGACATTTTGTGTTAAATTGTCAAGTTAATGAATACTTTAGTTGCATTGTGTGCCGTGGGCGCAGAAAAAATTTTAGGAAACGAAATTAAACTTCTTGGTTATAAACTTTCGGGCAATGCCCCTGGTCGTGTTTTTTTTGAAGGCGACGACGACGCTCTTTTCAGGGCGAATCTCTGTCTGCGTACTGCCGACCGTGTTTATCTTTTAATGGCCCGCTACCGTGCAGAAGATTTTGATCAGCTTTTTGACGGCGTTTATTGTGTTAACTGGCAGGATTTTTTTAAGAAAGATACAAAAGTTACTGTAGATAAAGTCCGCAGCTTCCGTTCAAAGTTGAATTCTGAACATTCTGTGCAGGGAATGGTTCAGAAAGCAATTTACAAAAAACTAGGCGACAAATGGAATATGTCTTCTCTGCCGGAAACCGGTGAACAGAGCGACGTCCGCGTTTATCTCGACAATAACGAAGCACTTATTCTTCTCGACCTTAGCGGACTGCCTTTGCACAAGCGTGGTTACAGAACAGACGGCGGCGTTGCTCCTCTGCGCGAAACTACAGCAGCCGTTCTTCTTCAGATGATGATGTGGAAGCGCAAAATTCCTTTGCATGATCCGTTCTGCGGTTCAGGAACCTTGCCGATTGAAGCCTGTCTTTATGCTTTTAATGTTGCTCCAGGACTTGGACGCCGTTTTGCCATGGAAAATCTTCCGATTTTTAATAAAGAAAGAGCAGTCGAAATAAAAAAAGCAGAAACAGCAAAAATCCGCACAGATGTAGAAGTTCGCATTACTGGCACCGACATTGATCCTTCTGCAGTAGAACGTGCACGCATAAATGCAGAACATGCCTGCGTAATGGCAGGACGCGCGCTTAAATCAATCGGAATTGATTCCCATTTGTGGCGCCCTGATTTTCAGGTAAGCGATTTTAAGGATATAGAAGCTCCTTACGAAAACGGAATGATTATCTGTAATCCTCCTTACGGAGAGCGTCTTGGAGACGAAGCCCAGGCAGCAGAACTTTATTCAGGAATGAAGAGTTTATTTACAGATTTTAAAGGCTGGCAGATTGGCGTAATTACGGCACATAAAGAATTCCAGGAAAATGTTGGCCGCTACGCTTCTGTCTTAAAAAGCATAAAATCCGGCAACTTAGATACAACCTTCTATATCTACAACGGAACAGAAAAAGAAAAAAAGCACACACAGCGGCCTTCTTTTAACGCAAAAAAGAGACACGAACGTAACGAAAAAACAAAGGAATACTTTTAATGGCAATTGTTGTTGAACACGAAAAACGTAAAAGGGAAATTCTCGCAAAGGCAATGGAACTTTTTTGTCGTGACGGATACGAAGACGTTACATTCCAGAAAATTGCCGACGCCTGCGGAATTACCCGCACAACTCTTTACATTTATTTTAGCAGCAAGCACGAAATCTTTAACTTCAGCATAAAGCAGCTTTCTTCTGATTTGGAAATAAAATTCTTAAAAATCATAAAAGATCATTCAATTACTGCGGAAAGCTGTCTTAGAAGAATTACTTCGGACGCAATTGATGCCTGTGTAGAAAACAAAACACTTTTTGAAATTCTCGTGCCTTATCTTACGGGGCTTTACAAAACCGGTGATGACGTTTACGAACGCGTGCGCCGCAGAACAATCCGCATAACTCATCTTTTAAGCATGATTATTGTCCGTGGCCAGAAAAACGGGGAATTCAGAAAGTTCAGCGTAAAGGCAGCAAACGATTTGATTTTTGGACTCATTGTTGAATCGGTTTTTAAAATGTCAGTCTTACACAACGCAGAAACCGATGACATTAAAGCAAGTTTGAGCCTTGCAATTGACGGTCTTTTAGTTACCCGGCCACAAGAATAGTTTTTGGACTAAAGTCTAAAGACCACAAGAAACGAAGTTTCTTGCAGCGACAGAATGTCGCAGGCTTTCCAGGGGTCCGCTAACGCTACATTGTACTTTGTTTTTTACACGGTAACATTGTGCCCAGGACTGCACTAAAGACAATAGAACCGCACAAATTGCCTTGCAATTTGTGGCACGACAGGATGTCGTACAACGCGCTTCGCGCGCCCTTACAATCTGGCGTAGGATTTACCGTAGCGCAATATTTTTAAATTTGTGCTACAGTCTTTTTCATGTCAGAACAATCATTACAAAATAATTCAACTGCAGCAAAAGAACCTTTTTATAAAGACGGCCTGCATTTTGGCTGTCAGCGCTGCTCATTTTGCTGCGGTCACTCGCCGGGATTTGTCTACCTTTCTAAGCGCGACTTACTCGCATTATGCAATTACAAAAAAATGTCCGTAAAGGATTTTGTAGACCAATATTGCCGCTGGGCAAACTATTATTACGGAACTCAGGTTCTTGCATTAAAAGAACAGAAAAACTACGACTGCATTTTGTGGCAGAACGGCTGTTCCTGCTACGAAGCGCGTCCGGTTCAGTGTTCAACCTGGCCGTTCTGGAGCTGGATGGTAGAAAGCAAAGAAAGCTGGGAAGACTGCGCTAAAGAATGCCCGGGAATGAACAAAGGCCGACTGTGGACATTTGAAGAAATAGAACAAAACCGCAGGGCCTACGACAGCAACACCCCAATCCACAAAGAAGAAGTTTTAGAGTTGATTGAAAATTTTAGCCAATAACTGACGAATTATTTTATGAGAGATGTCAAATAGCCGTAGTCTAAAAGTTGACAGTTTTTACGGTAAAATGCATGCGCCGGTATGGAGCCCCGAAGTTAACGGCGAATGCCGTTAATGAGCGGACAGCGAAGGGCGGAACACCGGAGACTGTGCCTTTCGCCCTAAAAAACTAGCTGTACTGTTTTATAATTTCGTTTGCTACTGCAATGCGCTTCATGCTGCGGTCCATTGCCTGTTTTTCTAAGAATCGGTGGGCTTCCTGCTCGGACATTGTCTGGTTTTGCATTAAAAGCATTTTTGCACGGTTTACAAGACGGATTTCTTCCATTTTTTCTTTTAGCTTTATTGTCTGGCTCGAAAGAACCTGCACCTTGTATTGAACGGCAATCGCAATTTTTATCATGTTGTAAAAATAAAACTGATCAAACGGCGACGTAATTGTCAGAATTCCGTAAGGTTCAACCTTGTAGCTTATCTGATCAAAAAACTGTGTCGGGGCAAGCAGAAGAATTGTGCTCATGTAAGTTGAAATATCAATCGCAAAATCTGTGCCTTCGCCTTCTGCAAAATCGACAATTACAATATTAAAAACACGTTCTGTGCAAAGACGGCGGGCTTCGTTAAAATCTTCCGCCAGAATTACATCAAATAGTGGCGGAACCAGCATTGCGCTTATGAGAGTTGAAGTTTTTATGTCTTTTGTCACAACGAGGACGCTGTGGGTATCTGATGCCATAAAAAATCCCCGTTCTTAACTAAAAATTAATGTGTTTTTTTACAAAACTGCTGCTTTCGGCAATGCGGCGTGCTTCGCTTAAAGTGAGCGGAATTGTCTTGTAATTTTTTGTGCGTTCTGCGTAGTCTTTGCTGTCTTCTTTGTAAGACTGAAAGAGATTTTCTTCGATCGGAGTGCCAGGATTTAAATTATTGTCGATTCCGTCGAGGGCTGCGTAAATTAAAAGTGTAAATGCAATAAAAATGTTGCATTCGCTGTCGGAAGAACGGATCTGGATTCTTGAACCGGCATGTTTTGAAGGAACGCGGATTGCGCATGAACGGTTTTGTTTGCCCCAGCAGATAAATTTTGGAGCTTTTGACTGTCCGATGCGGGAATAGGATTCTTCCGTTGGATTTAAGTAGTAGGTAATTTCTGCCAGGTGCGAAAGAATTCCTCCCATAATGGCGTTCATTTTTTCGTCTTTGTTTGTAGAAATGTTTATGTGCATTCCGTTGCCAGGGTAAACTGCAAGCGGCTTTGGAGAAAAATCTGCGTACAGGCCGTTAGAAGCTGCCTTTGTGCGTACAATCCATTTAAATGTTGCTGCGTTGTCGGCGGCAGACTGTGCGTCAGAAGCGCGGAAGTCAATTTCGTTCTGACCCGGGCCTTCTTCGTGGTGGCTGTATTCTGGAGTAATTCCCATCTGTTCGAGGGTAAAGTCGATTTCGCGGCGGATGTTTTCGCCCTTGTCTTCCGGGGCAATGTCCATGTAGCCTGCGTTATCAAATGGAATTTTTGTGTTGCGGCCGTTTTCGTCTAATTTAAAGAGGTAGAATTCAAATTCCGTTCCAAATTTAAATTCAAGGCCGTATTCGTCTTTTGCTTTTTGAACTGCCTGTTTTAAGATGTAGCGGCAGTCTTTTTCGTAAGGTGTTCCGTCCGGATATTTAATGTCGCAGAACATGCGGACAACTTTGCCTGTAGAAGGTCTCCACGGAATTAAAGATAAAGTTGAAGGATCCGGATGCAGAAAAAGGTCGGAAGCATTAGAATCCTGAAAGCCTGGAATTGCGGAAGCGTCGAAAGAAATTCCTTCTTCAAAAGCTCGTGGCAATTCTCCTGCCATAATGGAAACATTGCGTTGTTTTCCGGTAAGATCAAAATATGCAAGGCGAATAAATTTTACGTCTTCTTCGTTAACGTAGTCGATAACTTCTGATTCCATGTACATAGCAGAACTCCAGCAAGGCGTTCAAAAATGCCATAAAAAGTCAGAAAAAACGCCTTTGTCTTTTAAAAAGTAATTATAAAGAAATAAATCCCTGTATTCAATTTTATAATTTTACAAAGAAAAGTGCAAAGTTTGTGCAATTTTTACAAAAAAGTTACCCTTTGGCGCTTTGCCTGCAATCTGTTAAAATAAATCAATGAAAGAGCCACGATTCCGGAGTTTTAAAACCCATATTTTTATTTTTTTCCTGATGCTTTTATGCCTGCTTTATTTTATTTTTAAGCTGGCTAGTTCAAATTCAATTACTTTTGAAAAATGCCAGAAACTTAATCTGCCGATTCTCGAAATAGAAATTGACAAAGGCAAAGAAGTTACAGGCAAGGAAGAATATTTAAAAGGCAGTTATTCACTTTTGATTCCTGGTCAGAACAGGGAAATGGCAAAAAATGGAAAGTGTAAAATCCGCGGACATGGAAATTCAACCTGGAAAACAACTTTTACCAAAAAAAAACCGTATCTTTTAAAGACTGAACATGCAGAAGAAATGCTCGGGCTTGCGCCTGCAAGAAAATGGATTTTAATGGCAAATCCGTGCGACCGTTCAATGCTCAGAAACTTTTATGCAGAATATTTAACGCATAATGTGTGGAACAAAATGCGCTGGAATCCGTCTTCAAGATATTTAACGCTTTTTATAAACGGAAAATATCGCGGACTTTACGGCATTACCGAAAAGGTTGAAGTTGAAGAAAACCGCATTGAGTTTGGCGGGGAAGGATTTCTGGCAGAAATTGACAGTCATTCCGGCAGACCGTATTCTTTCAGTTCGCCGACGGGATTAAGATTTCATATCCGCTCTCCAAAATCTTCCATTAAAAACTACGAAAAATGGGCAGAAAAAATCTGTTCGCTCGAAAACCTGCTTTATTCGGAGAATTGGAAAGGCGTAGACGGTTATAAAAAATATTTTGATCTTGATTCTTTTGTGGACTGGTATCTTTTAGCAGAATATTCAAAAAACTACGACGCAAATTTTTATAATTCAGTTTTTATGAATTATGACTATTCAACCGGCAAACTTTCTATGGGACCGGCGTGGGACCACGATATTGGTTTTGGAAACACTGCAAAGGAATCTACGTCGAGCGGCAACAGCTGGAATGTACAAAAAGATTATCTGCCTTTTTTTGATCCGGAAAAAAATTCAACAGCTGCAAAAAATTACGAAGGATTTTTAATAAACCAGAATGCGTGGTATGAGCGGCTTTTTGAAGACAAGGATTTTGTTGAACTTGTGCAGTCGCGCTGGCTCGAAACAAGGCAGGCACTTAAACAGTCGCTTGTATTTTTAAGGGAACAGGGCGAATTTCTTAACGAAGCTGCCGAAATGAATGATTCAGTGTGGCACCTGCTCGGAAGCAAAATCTGGCCAAGAGCTCCGGGCTACAAAACCCGAAAAACCTACCGCAGCGAAGTAGAATTTTTTGCCGACTGGTGCGAAAAAAGAATTAACTGGCTGGACAGCGTTTTTGCAGGGAAGTAAGAGTGCGTTGTCTGTGGTGCATATTCTGTAAATGGCGCCAAAAAAGTCAGCAAAATGTCATGCAAAACTCGTAGAAATGTCAGACAAAACTACCAGAAATCGTCACCCTGAACCTGTTTCAGCATCTCAAACGCGACGCTTGAGCCTCGCCGCCACGGACAGCGCAAAATAAGCAAAAAAAATCAATTTTTTGTCTCCAAAAATGTGTAAAAATGCACATTCAGCACCATTTATATATGTGCAGGCAAATTATTTTTTTATGAATGGAGACGCACATATGGAAAAATTCAAACTACCGGTCTTTGAAAAGTGGGAAGATTTAACACTCGCAAACAATTTTATCTTCTGCAAAGTGATGGAAGAAAATCCAGACATCTGCAAAGAGTTAATCGAGATGCTTTTAAACATCAAAATTGAAAGACTTGAACAACCTGACGCAGAAAAAAGTCTTAAAATTGACTACCAGTCCCATGGAATCCGTTTTGACGTTTACGTAAAAGACGAAAATGGACGTTCATTCGATTTGGAAATTCAAACAACAAAAAAATCTGACCTGGCAAAACGAGCCCGCTACTATCATGGTCTTATGGACGTAGCTGCGCTTCAAAGTGGAGTAGAATATGACTCTCTTAAAGACAATTACGTTATTTTTTTATGTTTAGGAGATGTTTTTAACTACGGACTTCCAGTCTATACGTTTAGAAAAACTGCTACAGAAGACAGTAAAATCTTAATGAATGATGGTACAACAACAATCTTTTTCAATGCTTTAAACTATGATAATATGAGTTCAGAAAAACTGCGTTCATTCTTTAAGTTTTTATGCGGATTGGACATAAAAGACAATTTTACAGAAAAACTTTCTACCATCGTCGAACGTCTTAAAATGAACGCACAACGGAGGCACGAATACATGACATGGGAACAGGAAATTAGAATTCGTTCAAAAGAATTCGCACAAAAATGTGTTGAAGAAGACCGCGTCGAAACCGCAAAAAATATGCTTGATAACGACATTTCCACAGAACTTGTTGCAAAATGTACAGGCCTGCCACTCGAACAGGTTTTACAGCTCCAGAAAGAAGTAATGTCGCCTGCAGCAAAATAACTCCTGCTGAAAAGAAAAACAACACAAAAAAAGCCACCCCATTTGCTGGAGTGGCTTAATTTTTTAGTGATTACAGCGGGGAATTGTTATTCGCTGTAAGTAATTGTAATTGAATACAAGTAATTATTTGAACTTACAGTTGTAATAGTAATCGTGCAGTCACTTTCTGCTGTATATGAATAACTTGTTCCTGTCTGTGTGTCAGAAGTTGTTGTTCCATCGCTAAAAGTGTAGCTTGTGTATCCGCTATAAGAAGAAACAGAAACTGTTGCTCCTTCTTTTACTGCAAACTGAACATATCCTGCAGAAATTTGACTATTATTGCCACCATTATCTCTAATAGTTGCATTTGAAATATCAAAATTTGCTACAGTTTTATAATTTCCACTTGAACCAAAGTTAATTGTTGTAGTTTCGTCAATTGAAGTTGAAGACGTATACTTTGTAACTGCAATTGTTACTGCACCGGTAGCACTTACCGTAACAGTAATTGTTGCTTCGTTGCCGGCTGAGTCTTTTGCAGAAACTGTTGTTGTTCCTGCTGCTACTGACGTAATTACAATGCCGTCGGTTGTAAGTTCTGCTGTGGCAATTGTTTCGTCTGCCGAAGCTGCTGTTGTTGCAGTAAGACCAAGTGTGTCTTCATCGTTTGTTACTGTTTCGCTTGTGGCAGTAAATTCAACTACGCTTTCAGAGTGGTCTGCATCTGCTGTTACGTTTGTTACGCTGATTGAATACAAATATGCTCCACCAGTTGCAACAATCGGGCAGTAACCATCTTTTGTTGCCGTGTATGTCGTCGTATTTGCCGTAGCTGCAACGCCTGCAACCGTGTATTTGTACTGTCCAGGAAAAGCAACAACTGTTACTGTACTTCCAGCATTTACAGGTACCTTAATTTCTGTACCAGCGTTGAACTGTGCATAACCGATAGCGTTATAAGTGAGCTTTCCATTGTTAGTTGCGTCTACAGTAAGGACAACATTTTCAATATTGCTTTCTACGGTGCCAGTTGTCTTCTGGATATTTGTGGAACTAATTGAAGATGGGGAACCGTTCTGCCAATCCCAAACTGCGTCGTACATTACTTTTGCATAAACGAGAGGACAATTTTCACTACTTGTGTCTCCACGTACAAGAGTCCAGGTATCGCCTGTGTCTAAGTGGTAAACATAAGTATTAAGACTACCTGTTTCGTCTGTAGAAATTGTAGTTGCTTTAGTACCATCTGCATTAGTTACAGAAGGGGCTGTCTTAGTATTAGAATTTGTTGAAGTAATAACAGTAAGAGTTGCCGGACTGATTGTACTTATTATAAGTTTTCCTGCAGAATTCAGCTTTAAGCCGTATGCTGTAGAAATTTCTGTACCAGCCATGTTTGTAAACACTGCAGTTGCACTAAGTGATTTATATGCAGAACTTCCAAAACTAAAGTATTTTGAATTGTATGCAGCGTCTTCTGCATCGAGTGTTTGGTCAGTTGTAAACCATTCTGCTGCAGTCCATTCAGAAACAGTAGGATTGCATGTTTTTGTTGCAGTTATGTTTGTGTTTCCACAGGAAGTTGCTGTAAATGTTACTTCTCCAGCAGCAAGGAAAGTTACTTTACCATTGTATTCGTCGATTGTTGCAATGCTTTCATCAGAAGAAGTCCACAGAACGTCTGTGTTTGTTGCGTCTTCTGGTGTTACTGTTGCACTGAGAGTAAGGGCAACGCCAACCATTTCAAGCTCAGAACTTGCAGAAATTTCAATTCCTGTAACATCTGTGTTTGTAAGAGAATCATCGTATTCAACTACAATCTGTGTAATATACGAAGTTGTGCCTGCTGTGATTGTTACAGTGCCTGCTCCAGAGTAGTTAATGTAATTCTTTTCAACAGTTGTATTTGTAGTTCCGTTGTTAAAGTCGTAAATTGCTTCGCCCTGGTCTCCAGCCTTAATTGAACCGTAGCCGGCATAGAAACCGCTTACACTGATTGTTGCGTTTCCGTCAACTGTAAAACTGATTGTACTGTTAGCAGTACCTTTTGCGTGTGTTTTTCTACTTTCGTGTGCAAAACCGCTGAGTGTTACACCAGAATCTTCTGCATAAGCACCAGTGCCTTCTGTTGTAAAGTCGTAAGTTACGATTTTTGGTTCAGTTTCGTCGTCAAGTAATTCAGAAGAAGTATCTTCGGTTACTGTCCAGCCGTTTGTGCTGATTACTGTATCAATATCCCATACGTTTTCTACGTGTTTTCTAAACTTTTGAGCACCAACAAGATAGATGCGGTTTAAGATATTTTTGCGGCCAGCGTACTCTGCAGATTTTACAGACTCAGAAAGGATTCCTCCAAGATTGGCAGTAGAAGCCGCAATGTTAGAATCTGTTTTAAATCCGACATACTGCTGATCGCTTGTACCATTTGCTTTGCTATACCAGATTTTGTCATTCAAAGAAGCACCTTCTCCGAGCTGGATTTCAGAATTAACTACTGCAACCTGGTTGTAATAAGAAGAGAATGATGAACTTGCCCACGGATTACGTCCAAGATAAGCTTCAAGATCGCTTTCTACCTGAAGTTTTGAGTTGTAGATTACAAGACCTTTGCCAACTTTGTTCTGAACAGCCATACGAGGAGCAGTAAAGTAAGCTTTTGTCGTTCTTGAATTGATTGCACGCAATATACATTCTTCATAAAGGGCAACCTGACCAGAAGAACTTTCCATCCACAGAAAGTCAACATCGCCTTCAACGTAACACTTGTAGAACCATGCTTTTCCCGTTGTACGCAATGTGTCCTGACCGCTTAAGAAAGAACAGTTGTAGGCAGCTACAGTTCCAGTTGAATCAAATCCTAAAGTTTCTGCCTGTGCGTCTCCAGTTGTTGTCCCGTAAGAATTCTGCAATGTAAGATTTTCGAGAATAATACTTCCCGTTCCGTCGATTGCAAGCAATGAACGGAGTTTTTCAGTTTTCATGTCAGAACCTTGTCCATAAATAAGAACATCAGTTCCGTAATCAGCAGTGCCTGTACCAGAAAGTTTTACAGTTGCGCTTCCATTGTAAGAAAGAGCATCTTCCTCATAAGTTCCAGGAGCAAGAGAGATTGTGTAAGTTTCTGTTGTCCCAGAAGTCGGAATTGCGGCCAATGCAGCCTTAATTGTTTCGTAAGTTGTGCCGTTCATTGTGATAGTGCCGGCTTCAGCAGTTGCAGTTGTTGCGATGGCATCGTCCGTAAGCGAACTGTATTTGTTGCTGGTATTTCCACTGCCACCCGAAGAATCATCGTCGTCAGTTTTGCAGCTAACAAAAGCAGAACCAAGCATTGCAACTGCAGCAGCTGCAGCGAATGCCTTTAAAACTTTTTTCATAATTTCCTCCATTTGCGCCACAAAACAGTGGCATTCTTATGCATAAAATTTAAACGCTGGATTTTTTTACACATTGGTTTTTATTTTTCAGGAGGATTCAGGAGCATAATTTACCGGCAAAAAAACAACTTTCTGTAATTGGCGCCAAGGACGGCGCTAAACTCTAGTGACCGCAAGAAACCAGCGACATCCTGTCGCCAGTTTCTTGTCGCGACAGGATGTCGCAATTTTACAGGGTTCCGCTAACGCTACATTGTACTTTGTTTTTTGCACGGTAAAATTGTGCCACGGACGGCACTAAAGACAATAGACCCGCACAAATTGCAATGCAATTTGTGGCACGATAGGATGTCGTACAACGCCTTTCGCGCGCCCCTACAATCTGGGCTAGGTTTTTCCGTAACGCAAAGTTTTCGTCAAACAAAACCCGCAAAAATGAGGGGGCTGTCCAAAAAGAATGGATAGCTCCTAAATTTTTTTAAAGACAAACAAATTTCTCTGTGATAAAATTTAAATATGAGCAGAGGCGTAAGCAATAAAATCACATACAAGCCATACAACCAGAATGAGCAGTGGCTGCTGCCGCCGAGTCTGGATGAGCTTGTACCACAGAATCATTTCG
>CAVEBK010000058.1:0-13854 GCA_963613915.1 uncultured Collinsella sp. | reverse complement strand
CCAAAATCTTTTTGTGTTGAAGGAAGTTTTATGCTTTTTAAAATAATTTCTCCAAATTTTGTAATTTTAAATTTATTCAATTTGCTGGAATTTTCTTCAAATTCAACAAATTCTGTAACTGTAGAATGAGTCTGAAGCCACGATTCAATTTCCTCAAATTCTACTTTTTCGTACGCATAAATTTTTGCAAGACTGGTTCCCGCATTAACTTCTGTTGCCACAATCCATTCCGGCCCTGACTGAAAAACTGATTCAATAAAAGCCTTGTGCCCCGACGGAAACTGATAGATTGTGCGGTTTACAGAAACTTCGTTTTGTTCATTTTGAGGAATTTTTTTTGCCAGCCTGTCAGGAAATCCTGCAAGCAAAAGTCCGGCATTGGAATATTGAATTTTTTGTGTAAAACTGCACTTTTCCAGCCTGTTTATAAGATTTTGAGTTAATAGTTTTTTCTGCTGTTCACTAAAATTTTTGTATTGGCCGGATTTTAAAACAAAATCAATTCCCTGCTGAATGTGTTCACTTTGTTTTGAATATAAAAGCGCGCAGCCAAGACGGACATCAACTCCAAGGCTAAGAGCGTATTTTCCTGATTGAGTAATTTTCTGGTCTTTTAAAAAGCCAGAATCTGTTAAAAGTTTTATGTTTGAATTCCATGCACCAAGTGGCGGAGTGTCGAGCCATTCATAAGAATCTGATTTTACAGATCCCCACTGGGCACATTCTAAAACAAGGTTTGCAAGGTTGCATCTTAAGATTTCTGGCGAAAGTTCTTTTTTTAATGGTTCAAATTGATTCCAGAGGCGAACACATTTACCTCTCATTAAACGGCCTGCGCGTCCGGCTCTCTGGTCTGCGCTGAACTGATTTATTTTTTCTGTTGCAAGGGTTTCCATTCCTAAGGCAACGTTCATTTTATTTACGCGTACAAGACCGCTGTCTATAACTGTTGTAACTCCAGGAACTGTAAGAGAAGTTTCGGCAATTGCTGACGAAAGAATTATTCTGCGTGGACATGATTTTAGTACGGGCGAAAGAATTTTTTTCTGTTCGTTTAAGGAAACCGAAGAATGTAAAACACAGATTTCTGCTTCCTGTGGAGAAAGGGTGTTTTCGAGTTCTGTTTTTGTTTTTGTAATTTCGTATATTCCCGGGAGAAAAACTAAGATTGAATCTGTTCTGTAAGCGCTATCGGTGTTTGTTCGTGCTAACGAACGTTCGTTTTGATTTGTTGTATTTCCAGTATCGTTAAATTCTTCTAAAACTGCAGTTTTTACAGAAATTTTGTCTTTATAAACTATTTTAACAGGAAACTGTCTGCCTGGAATTGTTAAAACCGGAGCTGGAGGAGTTGATAAATAGCCGGCAATTTTTTTTGAATCCATTGTTGCAGACATTACAATTACAAAAAGATCGTCGCGCAAGGCCATTGTTTCTTTTAAAAATGCCAGCGCAAGATCACAATGCACCGAGCGTTCATGAAACTCGTCTAAAATTATTACATTTACATCTTCGAGCAGAGGATCGTTTTGCAGACGGCGCGTTAAAATTGCTTCTGTAATAACTTCCAGGCGGGTGTCTGCACTGGTTCTGCTTTCGAGACTGAGCGTATATCCGACAGTTTTTCCTGTTTGTTCGCAAAGTAAATCAGAAATTCTGTCTGCAAGTGCAACTGCTGCAAGGCGGCGTGGTTCAAGCATTAAGATTTTGCCGGTAAAATTTTTTAGTAAAGCAACTGGAACGGCAGTTGATTTTCCGGCTGCGGTTTCTGCCGTTAAAACAAGAAATCTTGAAGGAGAGTTTTTTAATGTTTCGCAGATTTTAGTTAAAAAAGGGGCAATCGGGAGATTCTGTAAATTTTCAAACATTTTAGCGCTGCCCGTGTTTTACTTTAGTTTTAAATTCCATCTAAATAATTCCTGCGTCTTTTAACAGTTCGATTGTATAAGGATGTTCTGGATTTGCAATGAGCTCGTCGGTTGGTTTTTCTTCAACAATCCTGCCTTTATACATTACTCCGATTCTATCTGCCATGTATGCAACAACGTGCAGGTTATGACTTATAAAAAGATACGTTAAGTTCATTGATTCCTGCATTTTTTTTAACAGATTTAAAATCTGTGCCTGAATCAAAACATCAAGTGCGCTTACGCTTTCGTCGCAGATAACAAATTCAGGATTTAAAATCATTGCGCTGGCAATTGCAACCCGCTGCCTCTGTCCGCCTGAAAGTTCGTCGGGATATTTTTCCAGAGAGTCGCCGTTCAGGCCAATGTAATTTATCATCTGCTTTACGAGATTTTGTCTTTGTGTTTTGTCTTTTACGAGCTTATGAATTTTTAAAGGTTCTTCGATTATTGATTTGATCTTCATTTTTGGATTGAGCGAAGAATACGGATCCTGAAAAATTATCTGACAGTTGCGGTGGAATTCTTTTAATTCTTTTGAAGACAAGGCTGGCTTTTTTTGGCTTTTATTATTTTCTGTAAAAACAGGTTTTCCGTTAAAAATAACTTCTCCAGAATCTGGCGAAAGTAAAGTACAGATTATGTTGCTTAGAGTTGATTTTCCGCAGCCTGATTCTCCGACAAGGCCATAACATTCTCCGCGGTTTATCGAAAGATTTACACCGTTTACGGCTCCGAAAGTTTCATTTTTTACGGCAAAAGTTTTATAGAGATTTTTTATCTGAAGAATTTTTGAATTTTCGTTTTCCATTTTAAAATTCTCCGTTAAAGACTGGAAGCTTCTGACTGCGTTTTTTTGCATCCGGAATTGAATTTATAAGGGCTTTTGTATAAGGATGCTGTGGAAAAGATAGAATTTTTTCTGTTTCGCCTTCTTCAACAATCTGTCCTTTGTACATTATGTAAATGCGAGAGCAGAGTTTTTTTACTACAGAAAAATCGTGAGTAATCATTAAAAGTGAAGTGTTAAAATTTTCTTTTAAGCTTTTTATTAATTCAAGGATTTTATTCTGGGTAGAAACGTCTAGTGCCGTTGTCGGTTCGTCGGCGATTAAAAGTTCCGGGTCGGTCATTAAGGCGCCTGCAATCATTATTCTCTGCCGCATTCCGCCAGAAAGTTCGTGCGGGTAGGAATTAAAAATGCGGTCTGTGTTTTCAAGTCCTACAAGTTTTGCAATTTTTAATGTTTTTTCGTGTGCTTCGATTTTTGACATTCCTTTTATGAGTGCAGATTCTTCTATCTGTCTGCCTGTTTTTATGAGCGGATTAAGGCTTGTCATTGGTTCCTGAAAAATAATCGATTTGTTTTTGCCGGAAAATTCAATTTTGCCGCTTTCTGTTTTTGCATTTTCCGGTAAAAGGTTCATTATGCTGAGCGACGTCATTGATTTGCCTGAACCAGATTCTCCGACCAGGGCTACAAATTCCCCGGGAAAAATCTTTAAATTTAAATTTTTTACAGCAAAGAATTTTGAAGCTTTATTATCTGAGTTTTTTTCAAACGAAATTGAAAGGTTTTCTATAGTTAAAAGTGGTTCCATTTTTTAAGCCTTTACTTTTGAAATTCCGTCTCCCATTAAATTTAAGCCAAAAACAAGGAGAATTAAAAAAATGAGTGGAAAAATTATTCCAAGCGGATTTAAAAAAATTGAACTCTGAGCATCGTTTAACATCCTGCCAAAACTCGGCAAGGGCGGGCGGACTCCAAGGCCAAGATAACTTAAACCTGATTCATTTAAAATCGCCATGGAAAAATTCAATGTTGCTGTAATGCAAAGGTCGCTTACAAGATTTGGAAGAATATGACGATACATAATCCTGAAATTTCCTGCTCCACGAACGCGGGCAGCCTGCACAAAAAGTGAATTTTTATATTTGATAAAGCCCGAACGTGTAATTCTCGTAAACTGAGGAATGCTCATAATTGTAAGTGCAAGAATCGTAATTTTTAATTCCGGTTTAAATACTGCAACAAGCATGAGAGCAAGAAGAATTCCTGGAAAAGCCATTTGCGTGCTTACAAGCTTCATTATAAGGGCGTCAAAAATTCCACCAAAGTATCCGGAAATTGACCCAAGAATAATTCCAATAAACATTCCGCAGATCATTACGATAAAACCGATAAAAACAGAAAGTCTTGTTCCAACCATAATGCGGCTTAAAATGTCGCGGCCAAGATTGTCTGTTCCCAAAAGATGTTTAAAACTCGGGGCCGAAAGTTTGGAAGCCGCGTCTGTTAAATTCGGGTCATACGGAAGGTGAATTATTCCTGCAACCATCATCAGAATAACAAAACTGAACATGCAGAAACCTGTTAAAAATGTTTTATTGGAAAATAGCTTTTTTATCATTTTTTTATTAAAACTCTTGTGGAAGATTCTGGTTTTATTCTGATTCGAGGATCAATTACCGAATACAAAATGTCTACAATAAAATTAACGGAAAGCGTCATGGCTGCTAAATAAACTGAAAGTCCCTGCAAAAGCGGAAAATCCCTTGAATAAATTGAATTTGTAATTAATTTTCCGATTCCCGGCAGAGAAAAAACATTTTCGATAATTATGCTTCCACCAAAAATTCCTGCGGTAAGCATGCCGAGCATTGTTAACGAAGGAAGAAGTGCATTTCTTAAAACGTGACGGGCAATAATCTGTCTTTCGTTTAAGCCTTTGCTTTTGGCGGTGCGCACATAATCCTGGGAAAGTTCATTTTGAATGCTGTTTTTTACGTAGCGGGCAAGAATTGAAGAAGATCCGAGAGCAATAGAAAGCGACGGAAGAATTAGACTTGAAAATCCTGCAAAACCAACAGACGGAAGAAGTTTTAATCCCACTGCAAAGACTAAAATTAAAATTAAAGCAGTGCAGAACGAAGGCACAGAAGCCCAGATTTGATTCAACGTAGAAAAAAACTGCCAGAATCTTTTTTTTCTGTTCATGGCAAAAAGAATTCCAGAAAAAACACCAAGAACAATCGTAAAAATTAAAGAAGTGGCAGAAAGACAGGCAGTATTTTTTAATGCATTAGAAATTAAGGATTTTACAGGCCTGTTGTATTTGTAGGAAATTCCAAAATCGCCGTGAACTGCATTTTTTAGCCAGGTAAAATAGCGTTGAACGGGATTCTGGTTTAAGCCAAGCTGTTCTTCTAAGAGTTCAATCTGTGCCTGGTCAGCGTCTGCGCCTAAAATTGCAACAGCCGGATTGCCGGGCAAAAGATTGAATGTAAAAAATGTAACAAGTGTTACCAGAAAAAGAGTCGTAAAAAAATCCAGAATTCTTTTTATGTAATAATTCATTTCTTTATTTATTCTGTAAAATAAAGTTTTGAAACGTCATAAAAGAAAATCGGGTACGGAGTATAGCCTGCAATATTTTTCTTTGTTACAACGTTCTGGTTTGTGTCAAAAAGATAAACTGCAGGACAATTTTTTGTTAGAATTTCCTGACATTTTTTATAAAGGTCAGCGCGCTGTTTCTGGTCAACTGTTGAATTTCCTTTTTCGTAAGCCGAATCAAATTCAGCATTAAAAAACTGGAAAAAGTTGCTTCTGTCGGAAGAATAATAATGCTTAAAGAATTCTCCCGGTTCGAGTTTTCCTGCAAAGTCGATTATTGTTGACTGGTGATCGTGCTTTAAATAAACCTTGTCGAGCCAGGTTGTCCATTCAATTGGAATAATTTCGCAGTCAATGTTCAGCGGTTTGAGCATATTGGAAATTAATTCTGCAATTTCAATTCTTGAAGAAATATTAGAAGGAACTGTAATTGAAAGCTTAAATCCGTCTTTATAATTTGACTGAGCCATATATTCTTTTGCTTTTTCAAGATTATAAGGATAAACATTAGAAAGCTGGTCGTTGTAGAATTCTTTTAAAACCGGGCTAAAGTGTGAATAAACTTCTATTGCATCTCCGTCAAAAACTGCATTCATTATTTCTTTTTTGTCGATTGCGCAGGTAATTGCCCTGCGTACGTTAATGTCAGAAAGCGGCGGATAAGAAATATTCATGCCAAATTCGTAAACTGTGTTCTGCGGATAAGAAATTACATTGAATTTGCTTTTGAGCATTTTTGCTTTATCGCCGACAACTCTCTGTGCAATGTCAATCTGTCCTGATTGAAGGGCTGAAATAATTGCGTTTTCGTCAGGCATAATAATAAATTCAACATTTTTAATTTTGCCGGCGTGTTCTTTGTCGTAATAATCTTCGTTTAATTCAAGGACAACTTTTTCGCCCAGAGAATAAGAAACAAATTTGTATGGACCTGTTCCGTTTGGTTTTGTTTCGTTTTCTTCATAGTCTTTTTGTAAAATCGGGTTTGTTGCAAGTAAAGCTAAAAAAGCGCCGGAAGTTTTGTTTAATTCAATTACAAAAGTGTCTGGCGAAGGAGAATAAACGTTTTTTACAATAGAAAATCTGCTTGAACGTGGCTGTAAACCGTCTAAACCTGCAAGATTTTTTAATGTGTAAATGCAGTCGTCAGCTGTAAATTCTTTTCCGTTGTGGAATTTTATTCCCTGGCGGAGCTTAAAAGTGTAGGTAAGGCTGTCGTCCGAAACTTTGTAACTTTCTGCAAGAGCCGGGTAGAGTGAACCGTCATTATTGAATTTAAAAAGACCTTCATAAATGTTAAACCAGACTGCCTTTGTGTCTGCAGCTGCGGATTTCCACGGAAAAAGACTGTCCGGTTCTGTAAAAATATTTATGCGTACTGTGTCAGTGTTTGTTTTTGTTGTGCATGAAGCAAAGGTGAATGCAAAAGCACAAAGAGCCAATGCGAATAATTTTATTGATTTTTTCATTTGTTTAATTCCATTAAAAATTTTGTTGAGATAATTTGTCTGTAAAAGTTAAAAAAATTGAGAATTCTAGTTTTTGTTTAGTTCCAGCGCTTTTTTAACGCCTAAAAGAGTAAGTTCTGGAATAACTTTGTCAAAAAGTCTGTATTCTTCAAAAATTTTAGAAAAACCGCCCGTTCCAATAACGTAAACTTTTTCTGTGCCAAAAACTTCTTTACTCATGCGCGCGCAGATTTCTTTGATTGCGCCGGCTGTGCCAAAATAGCTTCCAGCCTGGATTGCAGAAATTGTGTCTGTACCGCAGGATTTTTCAGTTTTTACGATTTCTACATGAGGAAGTTTTGAAGTTCTCATTGCCAGAGCTTCTGCAGAGATTTTTAAGCCTGGAAGAATTGCTCCGCCAAAATATTCACGGTCTTTAGAAAGTGCGTGAATTGTTGTTGCAGTTCCTAAGTCTACAATGATTAAGTTTTTGCCTGGTTCAATGGCAATTGCACCGATTGAATCTGCAATTAAGTCGGCACCAACTGATTTCTGGTTTGGAATTTTGATTTTTAAGCCGGTTTTAATTCCAGTTTGAATGAAGAGAGGTTCAATTTTAAAGTATTTTAAAATTCCATTGGAAAGTGAATAATTGATTTGTGGAACAACTGAGCAGATTCCAATTTCTGTGATTTTTGCAGGATCAATGCTGTTTTCCCGCAGAACTGTGCGAAGGAAAATTCCAAGTTCGTCCGAAGAAGAATTCTGATGTGTTATCTGCCGGAATTGAAGAATAAGTTCTTCGCCGTCAAATACTCCTCCGGTGATGTTAGAATTTCCTACATCGATTGTAAGTGTCATAGTACCTGTCCTTTAGATCAAGTCTATCAGGCTTGCGCCAATAAGAATGTAAGTAAAATGTTATTGCTGCCAACGACAGTCAATACGATAAAGAAAAATACAACTTTGGCAGAAAAAAGAAAAGGGGGCGGATTTTGTTGATTTTTTGCCCTCAATCTTTAATTACTATATAATGGAATTATGAAAATCGTGATTGTTGGTGCCGGGTTTACTGGAATTCAACTTGCAAAAAGACTTATAAACGGAAAAAACGACGTTGTTTTAATTGATAACAGCGACGAAGTTGTGCGACATGCTTCAAATACCCTCGACTGCAATGTAATTAAGGCAGAAGGCAATAATCTTGAAGTTCTTGAACAGGCAGGAATAAAAAATGCAGATGCCCTTGTCTGTGTTACTTCGAACGACGAAATCAATATGATTACCTGTTCTCTGGTTGATGTCGTTTATCCGGATGTTTTAAAAATTGCCAGAGTCAGAAACTATGCATATTACGTTGATACAACTTCCGTAGAAAAAAGAACAAACAGCCGTCCTTTGTACGGAATCGATTATATGATTCACCCGGATGTTGAAGCTGCAGAAGCTCTTGCAAACGCAGCAAACCATGGCGCAATTACAGACATTATGCCATTTGGCGAAAATTACGCCTTAATCCGTGTTTGTGTAGAAAAACACAGCAGGCTCGAAAATCAAAAACTTATAAATGTGCGCAAATTAACAGAAATTCCTGTTCTTGTGGCTTATGTCGAAAACAACGGAGAAACTTCTTTACCAAGCGGCGAAACAGAAATCTGCGCGGGCGACTGTCTTGGTGTTCTCTTGTTAAAAAAAGATATTCCGGAATTTTTAAAATTGTGTGGTTCAAAAGTAAAGGAAATTAAAAAAATTGCAATTATTGGTGCCGGAAGAATCGGAACTATCGTTGCAGAAAAATTAATAGAACAAAAATCAAATTTTTTAACGCGGCTTTTAAAACGGAAAGAAAATTCCCTGCAGGAATTCTGCATAATTGACAGCGACGAAAGAAATGCAAAAGAGGCGGGTGAAAAATTCAGCAGAGTAAAAGTTTTTTGTGCCGACGCAACTGACGAAAATTTTATAAACGAAGAAGGAATTAACACCTACGATCTTGTAATCTGCACAACTCCAAACCACGAGCTGAATATTGTTATGGCAGCTTATTTTGAATCTTTGGGAATAAAAAACAGCATTGCTCTTGTTCAGAATAATGCTTTTGGCGAAATTGCACGCAAAATCGGAATTGAAGTTGCAGTTCCAATCAGAGATACCGTCGTAGATTCAATTATGAGCCATTTAAAGGGTAAGGCTGTAACAGGATTGCACACTGTAAATGACGGTTCACTCGAAATTATGGAAATTCAAATTGACGAAAAAAGCTCTGTAAATGGAAAAACTTTGCGCGAAATTGCAGAAAACGGAAAATTCCTTGTAATGATGATGCAAAAGTCCGGTTCAGATGAATATTTTATTCCGATTGGAAACACAAAAATTGAATCTGGCGATGAAGTTGTCTTAATAAATGTTGTTGCCGAAAATCAACATGTTTTACAAAAATTCGGCACGGAACAGTAAATGATAAACAGTCAGAAAATATGGAGCTTTGTCCGTATATTTTTTATTATCCTTGGAATTATCGGTTCAAGTTTTTTATTGCCGGTTTTAACTGCTCTTGCACTTGGAGAATACGACGCAGTTCTTCCGTTTTTAATTCCAATGCTCTGTTCGCTTTTGCTTGGATTTTTATTCTACTTTTTAGGGCGAAAATCAACCTTAAATCTTGGAATCCGCGGCGTTTTTGTATTTGTAAGTTTTGCGTGGATTGCAATCAGTTTTTTTGGCGCTATTCCTTTGTATGCAGGCGGATGGATAAAAAGTTTTACAGATGCATTTTTTGAATCTGTAAGTGGATTCAGCACAACAGGAGCTACGATTCTTAAAGATGTAGAAAGTCTGCCTCAAAGTGTAAATTTGTGGCGTTTGGAAATGCACTGGCTTGGAGGAATGGGAATAATTGCCCTTACAACTGCAGTTCTTCCGTTGCTTGGCGTTGGCGGATTCCAGCTTGTAAAGGCTGAATCTACAGGCCCGGAAAAAGGCAAGATTACTCCAAAAATGGCAAATACAGCAAAGGCGTTATGGGCAATTTACTTTGTCCTTACGTTTTTGCAGACAATTCTGCTTAAAATCTGCGGAATGACTTTTGTAGAAGCGCTCGGACATGCTTTTTCGACGCTCGGAACAGGCGGATTTAGTACAAAAAATGCAAGTATCGCGGGGTTTAATTCAACTGCGATCGAAATTATCTGTACGGTTTTTATGTTTTTAAGTTCTGTGAACTTTAGTCTTTACTTTTATTTAATTACAAAAAAATTCAACGAAATAAAAAACAACAGCGAATTTAAGGCTTTTGCAGGAATTTTTGCTTTTACAGTAATTGCACTTTCTTTAACGCTTGTAAAATACTACGGCGGATTATTTAAGGCACTCAGATTTGCGAGTTTTCAGGTTGCTTCGATTATGAGCACGACCGGTTTTGCTACTGCAGATTTTTTAAAGTGGCCGTCGGTTTCTCAATTTTTTATTTTTCTATTATTTTTTATTGGCGGATGTTCCGGTTCAACTGCCGGCGGATTTAAGGTTGTCCGCTGGATGATTCTTGCTAAAAGGGCGCGTACTCAAATGCTTGAAATGCTGCATCCTCACGGAGTTTTTTCTGTAAGGGTTAACGGTTCGGCAGGAAGGGAAGACCTTGTCTTAAACATTGCTTCTTTTGTGTTTGTTTATTTTGCTCTTGTTTTTGTAGCAACTTTTGCAGGAACTCTTGGCGGTTTAGGACTTTTTGAATCTTTTACTGCAGGTTTAAGTCTATTAGGAAATATCGGCCCCGCCTTTGGACCTTTTAACGATTACGGCTGGATCTGCGGCGGTTTAAAATGGTTTTATTGTTTTTTAATGATAGCCGGTCGTCTTGAACTTTATAATCTGATAATTTTATTTACAAAAGAATTCTGGAAGAAGTAAGGGAAGCACAAAAATTGAATTCAACATTTCTGCAAAGCAAAACCGTAAATTATTTTTTAACACTTGCTGTTATTTTTATCTGGGGAATTACATTTGTAAGTACAAAATATCTTCTGCGCTCATTCAGTGCATTTGAAATTCTCGTAATCCGATTTGTAATGGCGTATTTTATGCTGCTTTTAATGAAGCCTGGCGTAATTCACATTCTTAAAAAAACTGATGAATTATGGTTTCTGCTTGCCGGGGCGAGTGGAGTAAGCGTTTATCAGTTTATGGAAAATATTGCCATTAGTTATACATTGCCTGCAAACGTAAGCATTATTATTTCGATTTGTCCGATGTTTACGGCAATTGTTGCACAGATTTTCTTAAAAGAACGGAATTTGAACCTTCTTTTTATTACCGGATTTTTTATTTCGATTGCCGGGGTTGCGCTGGTAACATTTAACGGAACTGTAGTTTTTCATTTAAGTCCAAAAGGAGATTTGCTTGCCCTTGGTGCTGCAGTTTGCTGGGCTTTTTATTCGCTGAGTGTTACAAAAATTGCTTCGTTTAATTTAAATCCGATTCATTCAACGCGAAGACAGTTTTTCTGGGCTTTAGTTTGTATGATTCCGATTGCTGTTTTTGGGCTTTTAAATGGAAATTCCTTAGGTTTTGCAAAAATTGAATTATCTCCGTCGTTAAATGCTGCGCGCTGGAGCGACATTTACAACTGGCTGAATCTTGCATTTTTAGGAATTGGAGCAAGTGCCTTTGCCTTTGTTCTGTGGAATTTTGTCTGCAAAAATTTAGGAACCGTAAAAGTAACTGTTTTTATTTATTTAAGCCCTCTTGTTACGATTGTTTTTAGTTTTATTTTTCTTGGAGATAAAATTACGTTGATGGGAACCGCCGGAGCCGTTTTAACGTTAACAGGTTTGATTTTTTCCGAAAAAAGCAAAAAGTTGAATTTAGAGAAGATATAGCTGAGTGTCTTTAAAACTTTCCTGTTTTGCAGTTTTTACTAAATCGCCAGGCGTTGACTCTCCGATTAAAAATGAAGAATCCGGATTGTGGTTTGCGTAATTTTTCTGGACTGTTTTTTCGTCGTAATTTGCGTAGCAGTATCTGCAAAGGTGAGGACACGAGTTGTAATGCGCAATGTCCCGCATTGGAAGGCAGGCACAGTGCTTTCTCAAATTCTGCACGCCACATTTTAACAAACGCTCGTTAGTTATGTTTTCTATAAGTTCTTTGGAAATACATTCGCCTTTTTTTATTCCGTACGGAGAAAGATCGAGTTTTTCTGCGCAGGATTCAATTTTAAGGTTAAAACTTAAGGCAATTCTCGAAAAACTGCCTGCAATAAATTTCTGGTCGGCTTCGCTAACTTCCTTTAATTCGGGAAAATTCTTTTTTGTTTTTGAATATAAATCTACAAAACTTATTATGCAGCGGTCGGTGTAAGGAGAAAGCTGTTCGCACAATTTTTTAAATTCGCGGATGTGGGTTGCGACGGTGTATTTTGAATCAATAAAAATGGGATCATATCTCCAGCAGATTCTTTCTTTTCCGATTTTTTTAGAAAGTTCAATAAAAGAATTTATTACGTCCTGCTTTTGAGGAACGTTTGGTTCAATTTCTTTGCCGTAAGGCGTAATCGTAACAAAAAAATAAACTCCAAAGTTTTTAAATTCGTCTAAGAAAGGAATTATCGGAGCAGGATTTTTTGTGCAGAAAACAATGCAGTCAACAAGTTTGGGATCGAGTAAATAGCGGGTAACATTCTGCGGAACATAAGGATTTCTGACATCGACAAACCCGGCATGAATACGGTTTACAAACCATTTTGAATAAAAAGCCGGAATGTCAGTCCGCCCGGAAGCAAAAAGAATCATACAAAGATTATAAAGAAAAAGTGGATTTGTGTTAAATTTACCTGTAATCGCATTTTTCGCATTGAAACATTGGCTTTTCGGTTGGGTGGGGGAAGTCTCCCCTCGCTCCAGCAGGCAAGCCGTCTTCCGCTACCCCCTCTGCGGGGGACACCCCCGCAACGCCCCCTCATTGTCACACGGATTCGAAATTACTGACGTAATTTCTTTTGAGGTAAAATATGACATACGGATACATTCGCGTAAGTACAGACAAACAGACAGTAGAAAATCAGCGTTTTGAAATTAACGAATTTTGTAAAAGGCAGAATTTAATAGTTGACGGCTGGATTGAAGAGACAATCAGCGGAACAAAAGATTATGACAAAAGAAAGTTAGGCACTTTGCTAAAAAAGGTTCAAAAAGACGATTTAATCATCTGTGCAGAATTAAGCCGCCTTGGACGCAATCTTAAAATGCAAGTTTATTATTAGGATTATAAATCTTTAATATTTGCTTCAATTTCTTTTTCGCTTGGTAAAACATTCTTCAAATCATAGGTAGAAATTCCAACAGGTTCGTTTGTGTTTTCTAAAGTCCATTGTGCAACAACATCATTCTTTTCTTTACAGATTAGAAGGCCTATGGAATTTTTATCCTCGTCAGTTTTGATTAAATGATTTACGGCATTGCAGTAAAAATTCAGTTTGCTTACAAATTCTGGTTCAAATTTTACAACTTTTAATTCAACAACAATGTAACGTCTTAATTTTAAATGATAAAAAAGCATGTCACATTCATATTCATCACCATTAACAACCAAAGGAACATGACTTCCAACAAATGCAAATCCTTTTCTTCGTAATTTTCTTTTAGCGTAAGAAAATCGAGTTTGTATTCATCTTTTAAGATTTCTTTTGCACATTCGCTTTCTTTTGCTGGCAAAGTGAGTGAAAAATTATTCAGAGTTTTTCCGCGAGTTTTGTAAAGTTTTGTGTCCATCACATTGATGAGCATAGCTCGGCTCCACCCATTTTCTTTTGTTTTCTGGATAAAAAATAATGCTTCTTCTACAGATTTAGAACGTGTGAATATTTCTATATGGTGACGCCACGGAATTGTAAAAAGAATATCCTCATATTCTGCACTAACTTGATGCAAATTTTTATTTTTAAATGGGGCTGTCTTGTAAGTTAAAAAAACTCCACACAAAACAGCCCCTTTTTTATTTATTTTCGCAATTTTGATTTTTGTAATCAGGATTTTTTTTCTTCTATTCCTTTACCAGCCTTGCAATCTGCTTGAAATCATAACCAAGCATCAGCAGTCCCCATTCAATT
>CAVEBK010000057.1:0-13994 GCA_963613915.1 uncultured Collinsella sp. | reverse complement strand
AACTTTTTCAGCTGGAGCATTTATTTTTAATATTTTAAGACCGCTTTCAAGAAGATTGCGGTTGGCCGGAATCGTTCTGTGGTTTCACCATTTTGTTAAAGCACTGCTTACAGAAAGATTTTCGTTATTCAAAATTCCAACAGGAAGATGGTTTTCATTAAAGACTTTTTGAACAGTTAAAACAGAATTATAACTAAATTGAAAATGTCCGTCTTAATGAATCGTAATAAGTGGCCGTAATTTTCCCCTCTGATTTTTCTCTGCCCTTACGGAAATAAACTTGCCGATTTCTTCATCACTGAGTTTTATTCTTGTCGGGACATACCACGCCCTGCCAAGTCTTCTGTTTTCAATAATTACAGCATTGTTCCACACGCCTTCATCGTCCATGTTGTGAACCTGAGTTACTATTCCTTCAATCTGCCCTGTTTCGCCAGAATACATTTCAAGATTATAGTACGGAGTCCATCTTAACTTTTTGCGAGCTTCAAGGTATGTTGTGTAACGGCCGATGTAGCGAAGTTTTTCCTGCCAGTTCTTTTCAAGATAATAAACAGGCGGATTCATCTTTTCATATTTTAAGGCAAGGCCTAATTCAACCAGGGTCGTAAGCCTCTGAATTTCAGTATCATCGCCTGTAACTTTTGACGCTTCATATTCATTGCCTGATACAAGTTTTGCAGATTCAAATTTCACATATCCGCCCTGCTCTGCAATTCGTTCATCAATCTTAGTCCAGCGTCTTGCCTTTGGAAGATTTCGCCTTGCGTTTTCAATCTGCTCCCGAGACCTTGATCCGATTAAATCAGTACAGATATTGCTTGCCATAGAACGAGCAAGCTCCTTAATGACATTTGGCGGAAAGCGGACTTCTTTTCCGTTTTTATCAACACCGTTTATTAAAAGATGAGAATGAATATGACCAGTATCAGTATGAGTTGCAGCAAACCAGCGGAACTTATAGCCGGTCATCTCTTCAAGGTTATGAACATACTGCCTTACAAGTTGTTTCATCGGCACTCTCTGACTTTCGGGACTTATAATAAACTTAAAGCCTAAATCAACCATATTTTCTTCATACTCAAGAATTGCATTTTCCGGAACTTCTTCATACTCATCATTAAAAAGGACAGGCTTATCTTCAACGCTCTTTTTTGTTGCTTGAGTCATATATTCTCTTAAAAAGTTCCGGTGAGTAATCTTAGAATCTGTGTAAAACATTTTTACCATGCAGGGCTGTTTTTGACTTCTTCCACCGCCAGAATGAATTACAGATGACGAAAAACTTTCTTTTTTACCCGGATAATAAAGAGAGTCAATTTCCTGCCATAATCTTGCAAAAGCCTTGCCTGCATCAGTCTGCTTTAGTTTTTTAGGAGGATAAAGTTTTTTGCCCAGGAAATCATAATCTATGACTTCTTCGCCGGTTAGAGAATCCTTATGCAATTTTGTTCTCCCTGCAAATATATTTTTTAATCAGCGCCAATTGGCGCTAATTAAGTTTCTTTGATTACATTCATTCGTTAATCCTTTTTTTATACTTAAAATTTTATGCCCCTGCAAAATAAGATTGTTTAAATCATTCATTTTTTTATTCCTCCTAGAATTAAAGACTTACACCGTTTTCAATAAGAATTCTGCTGACTTCCTGCGCTGTTTTTATGTCGCAAAGTGCATCGTGGGCATTTTTCATTTTTATTCCAAGATGTTCTGCTACTGTAGTAAGACGCTTATTGCCAAGACCTTCAAAAATGTTTGTTGTTTCAAATGCTTCTTTTACCTGCTCAAGAACGTCTGCAACAGGCTTTTCTTTGTCAAAATGTTTTGAAAAATCAATATTGTACTTCGCAAAAAGACTTTCCAGATGTGAAAAATCAAAAGGTGAATTGTAAGCAACAAAGGTTAATTTTGAAGGACTGTTAAAACGTTCGCAGTAATCTAAAAAATCTTCTACTTCTGGAACAATGAATTTTGATTCTTCAAATCTTTGAATTTGTTTTTTTGTATAACCGTGAACGG
Organism: uncultured Collinsella sp.; assembly: GCA_963613915.1. Taxonomy (GTDB): domain Bacteria; phylum Spirochaetota; class Spirochaetia; order Treponematales; family Treponemataceae; genus Treponema_D. Next base: position 11,975 of record CAVEBK010000057.1, on the reverse strand, counting down.
ATTCTGCTGCTTTATGATGTTCGATACCGTCAATGTCATAAGGATTTAAGTAAAAAACTTTTTCAATAGAACTTGTTGTTGAAGTATCTTCTAAAATCATTGCAATTTGAAACGGTGCAGAATCGTCTGGTTTTAATCCTGTTGTTTCTGTATCAACCCATAAATATTTCATAAAAATATCTCCCTTTATTTTGAACCGACACGTGTCGGTTCTCTTATCTTTTATTTTTGATTTTTAAAGTCCTCAATAATTTCATCTATTGCGTTGTAGTGTTTCGCTAATTCAGTTGCTGTTTTCTGTGGCAATCCGCAAAAATTAAGTAAATAACAAACGTTATTATGAATATCTAAGCCAATCGCATTTTGAATTTTGGTTATTAGATATTCTTTTTGTTCTTGCATTGTCATATTTTTCCATTCACTTACTGACTTCATTTTTTTCTCCTTGTTTGCGACCGACACGTGTCGGTCGGTTATGCTGTAATGCCATACTTTGCTTTTATTTTTGTAATGTTTTCATCACGCTGCTTTTTTAACAGCGGATTTTTTAACTGCTCAATTACTCTGTAACTAAAAAATTTGTTTAGTTCAGTTTGAATTTCATTTTCAAACGCAGTCCGCTTTTCTGGCGGAAGCTGGTAAACCTGTCTTGAATAATTGACTTTTGAACTGTCGTTCAAATCCTGCATATCAAAATTGCAGACAGGGCAGTGCGCCATTTTTTTTATTCCAGAAGTTTTACAGACAGGACATTCTGCAAAACTCTGTTGTTTTTTATTTTCTGCCTGCCGTATTTTTTGAGCGTCAATTATAAAATCCTGCAAAACAGCTGGATTTTGAGCCATTTTGTAAAACATATTTGTTAAACTTACAGGCTTTTTATCTTTTGCTTTTTGCAAGGTATTTTTTAAGAACAGTGAAAAATCATCGTCGGACAGACTAAAATCAGACTTGAGGTTACACAGAACAGGCACAAAACCATTGTCAAAGACAAAATGACCGTCAAATAAATCTTTTAATTTTTTTTGAATAAAATCTGCTGCTGCTGAATTTTGATTTTCGGAAGGTAAGGTTAGGGAAGTGGCAGCTTCCGTTTTTGGAGCAGTAGTAGTTTTATTATAAATTTTATTATTATCTTTATTATTGTGGTCGGAATCCGTCTTCGTAGCGTGGTCGGAATCCGTCTCCGTAACGTGGTCGGAATCCGTCTCCGTAACGTGGTCGGAATCCGTCTCCGTAAGATTTTGATTTTGTTGTTCTCTTGTAATTGCAGCCCAGTACAAACAGTAATGGCAACAGCCTTTTGCTTTTTTGTCTTTTGATGTAGTAGTTATCGTTTTAACATCTTTTTTGCAAATCAACTTTCTTTCGACAAGTCTTTTTAAGATGTCTTTTGCTGCGGTAATTCCTACGCCAGTGCGCTCACAAAGATTTTCAAGTCCGCCATACCAGTAAGATTGTCCGTCTTGAGAAAATCCGTATATGTAAGCGTAAATAATCAGTTCGTTTGCTTTTAACTGTAAGTCGTCGAGCATCCACTGTTGAATGACAATAAAAGAAGTGCTGCTGCTCATTTTCTATTCCTCGTTGTCTGTGCTGTTTTCGTCAAGCGAAAAAGCCCTGTAGATTTTATAAACGCTGAAATCAGAAAAATGTTCATCGTCTTTTATGTCTTGGACTGTTTTTCCATTTTTTAATTCAGAACAAATGTACTCAAAAATTTCGTAGGCAAGGTCGCTTCCTTTTTTTAATCCAAGTTCATAAGCCTGTTTACGTTCATAAGTTCGTTCGCTGTCAACTTCTGGAGGAAGTCTGTCAGAAACTTCTTTTCGTTCGTGAACAAAAACAGGTGCAGGATTGCCAGAATTATCTTCTAGTGCATCGCTCAAGTCTTCGTCAAAATCTGTTTCTTTTTCAGCTTCCTGTTGTGCTTTTTTAGCCTTTTTAATTTCAGAAACAACTTCTTTTTTATTTTTTGTACCAGCTTCTATTTCTGCCTTCTGTTCTTCTGTTGCACTGGTGTTTATAAGTTCATCACCTTTTAATTCGTTATAAATTGAATTTGGTGTTTCAGTTCCTGCATCAATTTTTGCAAGCTGTTCCTCAGTTGCGTTTGCCATAACATAGTTAGTGCGTTCAACTGTTTTTTCACTTTTACCGATAATTTCACCAATAGCAGCGTTTTTATTACCTGCCATATTCTGGATATACTCAGTACCCATTAACTCTTTTACAGCATTAAGAAGGGCAGTTCCTTCAAGATTTCGTCTGTCAACCTGTTCGTGCAAGGCGTATTTTACAGCATCTTCTTCTGTTTCAAATTCGTTATGCGGATAATAAGGAATTGCTGTAAGTCCAGCTTTTTTAGAAGCTGTAAGGCGAGTGTAACCGTCAATAAGGTACAAATGTTCTGTGTCATTTTCTGTTTTTACCCAAATTTGAACAGGGTGAGAACTGTCAAAACCTTTTTCTTTTATACTGTTAGTAATTCTTTCAAGGACATCTGCCTTTATTGGAAAAAGATTCTTAAAGCGTGGGTGTTCTTCGATTTTGTCGATTCCTATTGTTTTACTTAGTTTTAAATTTTGATTAGCGAAAGGAATATTATTTGTTGTCGCAAGACTTATTATTTTAGCCATATTTTACCTCTTAGAATTTTTCAATATTGTTTTCTTCGCCAGTGAGCATATTTACAAGTTTGTTGATTTCTTCTGCGAGTGTTCTTACTATGTTGTTTGATGTTTTTGTAGTTACGTATTCATTTAACTTGCAGATGTATGCAGAAACTTTTGCAGCTTTAGGAATGTGAATATCCAGAATATTGTCCCAATGACTTTCAAAGTATTTTTCAAATTGTGATTGTGTACTCTGTGGATATTGAGCCATTGCAGGCTGATATTCTGAATAAAACAGAAACCATTTATTTTCCTGTATGACTTCCTCAACTTCGTCATAGAAAAAGGCTTTTAAAACTTCTGTTGTTGATGTATTGAAAAAATCAAGTTGAATAGGCGTTAGAATATAAGTTGCAGCTTTATAGGCATTGATAACGATGTTGTCCCAAGTTGGAGCTGTATCAATAATGCAAAAATCGTAGTAGTTTTTTACTTTTTCAAGTTCTCTTTTTAAGTTGTTAAAACCGATAGTTCTAAGTTTGTAGATATAAAGACTGCTCGGAACAATATCAATGTTTTCAATTCGTGATTTAATTATGCAGTCTGCGATATTGTTGTGCGATAATGCTTCAAAAGTATTTTTTACCTGCTGGAGTTCTTGGATATTATCAATACCGATTGTGTAATACATTGAACCAGAATTGTTTGTATCCAAATCAAAGAATAAAACTTTGAATCCACGTGCAGCCAGATTATTGGCTACAAAAATTGATGCGGTAGATTTACCGACGCCGCCTTTCATTGAAGAAAAAGCAATAGTTTTCATAGAACACACCTCACGTTCTTCGTTTTTAGAATCAAAAACAAGTAACCGTATCGGCTTCGCCCAAAGACGCAATTTTAATTACTTGTTTTTGATAAAAAAAAACTGAACGACTTAATCAACAGGGTATTGAAAAAATCATTCAGTTAGTTTGTTCGCCATTCATTGAAGAACGACTAAAAATTTTCACCCTGTCAAAATTTCCAGTAATTCTTCTGGCAAGAGCGCATTTTAGAACTGTGTGCATATTAGAACAAAAACTAATCATAATGCATATTCTGTCTACCTATGAGTGTTTTTTTTGCTTGCTTAGCGTCAATTTTTCTTCACTGTGCCCTTTCTGGCTTTTTTGGGCTATATTTACCGCTTAAACTTCTTTTCTGTTTTTTTTGTGAGTTTTACAATGACGTTTTTTTGCAACTTCTTCTGCAGTTCGTCATTCTCTTATTACATTTGTTTAAAATATCTAAAAACTCTTTTAATTTTTGTGCGTTTTGATATTTGTGTATTTTTATTCGAGTGCTATATTCTTTGTATCAAAAATCTTACGAAGAATTTAGTCAAAGGCGACGGATCAAATAAATCCGTCGCTTTTTTTTGTCTGGAGGAAAAAATTATGGCATTAAAAGATGAACTTCCAAAAATTAACGGTAGCGTTCCTGGTCCAAAATCTGCAGCTATTATTGCTCGTCGCGAGGCTGTTGTTCCAAAGGCAATTCGTTGCATTTATCCGTGTGTAATTGAAAAAGCTGCCGGTGCAATGATTCAGGATCCTGACGGTAACATTTTCCTTGACTGGGTCGGCGGTGTTGGTGTTTTAAATGTTGGACACGCACATCCTGCCCTGGTAGAAGCTGTAAAAGCTCAGGCAGAAAAATACTTTCATGGAATGTTCAATATTGTAACTCACGAAGGTTATGTTGAACTTGCAGAAAAACTCGGTCCTCGTGTTCCTGTAAAAGGAAGCCACAATAAGGTAATGTTTGCCAATTCCGGTGCAGAAGCTGACGAAAACGCAGTAAAAATTGCAAAGGCATTTACAAAAAGATCAAATATTATCGTAATGAGCGGTGCATTCCACGGAAGAACCCTTCTTACAATGGCAATGACCTCAAAAAAAGCTTATGCAGCTGGTCAGGGAACTTTGCCAGGCGGAATTTATCGTGCAGAATTCCCTTATCTTTACAGAAAACCAGAAGGAATGCCGGAAGATAAGGCAATTGACTATTATGTTTCAAAATTAACTTCTGTTTTTGAAGAATGTGCAGCTGCAGACACAATTGCAGCAATCGTAATTGAACCAATTCAGGGGGAAGGCGGTTTTATTCCTGCTCCAATTGAATACGTAAAAGCAGTAAGAAAGATTTGTGACGAAAACGGAATCATGCTTGTAGCAGACGAAGTTCAGTCTGGATTTGGCCGTTCTGGAAAACTCTTTGCAAGTGAATACTGGAAAGAAGCCGGCTGTGCACCAGACATCATTGCAACTGCAAAATCAATTGCCGGCGGAGTTCCTCTTGCAGCAATCATTGCCAGAGATGAAATTTTTGACAGCGTGCCAGGAGGCGTAATCGGCGGAACTTATGGTGGAAACGCCCTCGCCTGCGCTGCCGGATTAAAAGTTCTTGAAGTAATCGACAAAGAAAATCTTCTTGCTCGTGCAAACGAAATTGGTGCAAAAATTACAAAAACTTTCAACGAATGGAAAGAAAAATATGAATGTGTCGGCGACGTTCGCGGGCTTGGAGCTATGATTGGTGTTGAATTTGTAACAGACAAAAAATCAAAGACTCCAGACGCAAAACTTGTTTCTGACATCATTCAGTATGCTGCTCATCACGGACTTTTGATGGAAAATGCAGGAACTTACAACAATGTAATCCGTTTCCTTGCTCCTCTCGTAATGACAGACGCTCAGCTCGAAGCCGGCCTTAAGATTTACGAAGACGCAATAAAAGAATGTTCAAAGTAAACTAAAAATTGCCTTCTGCTAAAAAGTACGGCAGGAGGCTTTTTTTTAGGGCACATCAGCTGCCTTGCATCACTTTGCGCGTTATAAGTGCTATAATTGTTTCTGTTACTTTTGTTAAATCGAGGCTTTTTATGAAAACATTTAAATTAGTTCCGCAGGTCGTAGAATATTCAAATACTGAAGATTTTTGCAGTGAATTTGAAATCGGAAAAGACGATCTTGTTTTTTTAAGTAAATCATCAGAAAAATATTTTGCAGGAAAACTCAACGGTGCCCACGTTATTTACCGTGGAGACTATGGCAGTGGAGAACCAACAGATGTCATGGTTGAAAAAATCTACGAAGATATAAAAGACATTCCATATAAACGCGTAATTGCAATTGGCGGTGGAACAATTCTTGACGTTGCAAAACTCCTTGCATTAAAAACATTTCACCCGGTTTTAGATCTTTATGATAAAAAAATTCCTGCAGTTAGAGATAAAGGACTTGTAATTGTTCCTACAACCTGCGGAACCGGAAGCGAAGTTACAAATATTTCAATTCTGGAACTGACAGTTCGTCATACAAAACTTGGGCTTGCAGTTGACCCGCTCTACCCTGATTTTGCAGTTTTGATCCCGGAACTTTTAACCGACCTTCCATACAAATTTTTTGCAACAAGTTCAATTGATGCCCTCGTACATGCAATGGAAAGCTATCTTTCTCCAAAAGCAACAACTCTTTCAAGAAAATTCAGCTTTATGGCAATCGAACTTATCCTCGGTGGTTATATGAAAATGCAGGAAAAAGGTCAGGATGAATACAAAAATCTGCTGACAGATTTTCTTGCCGGTTCAAACTATGCAGGAATTGCATTCGGTAACGCAGGAACAGGCTATGTTCATGCAATGAGCTATTCTTTTGGGGCTACTTACCATGTTCCGCACGGCGAAGCAAATTACGTTCTTTTTATGGCAGTTTTTAAGACATATCAGAAGCTCAATTCAAAAGGCTTTATATCTTCCCTCAATAAAAAACTTGCACAGATCATGAACTGCTCAGAAGAAACAGTTTATGAAGAACTCGACAAGGTTTTAAACTCTGTTTTGCCTTTAAAGCGAATGAGTGAATATGGCGTAAAAGAAAGCGAACTTCCTGTATTTACAAAAAATACAGTTGAAGCCCAGACCCGCCTGACACAAAACGGTTATATTCAGTTTAATGCGGATCAGGTTTTAGAAATCTATAAATCTGTTTTTTAAGGCTTGGTTATAAAAAATAGCGTTCATTGCGTGCACTGTTAAAATGCTGTGCTGTACTGAACGCTTTTTTTTGTTTATTGAATTTTAAATTTCGAAGGTTTCAATTCTGGAAGTTAAAGGATTTTTAAATTCAATTTTAAAGGCTTCAAATTCCAGTCTTTCGCCAGCCTTATAGTTTTTATTGTATAAAGAATCCCCTTTTATCGGAAATCCGGAATAAGATAAATGTGCCCTTACCTGGTGGCGGTAACCTTCTGTAATTGTACAAAAAGCCTTTTCGCCTTCTATTTTTACAAAAGTTGAATACAGTTTGTCCCCTGCTTTTTTTTTGTCCGCAGTAGTGGCGGTTTCAAAAACAGGTTTTACAAGCTTCCCACCTGGTCCAAACGAACGGAATTTAGAAACGACTGTAAATTCTTTTTGAATTTTTTCGCCTTCATATTCAATTAAAGCCCTGTAATGTTTTATAAAATTCCCTTTTTTCTGTTCTTCCTGTAAAAAATCGTAAAAATCCTGGGTTAAAGCAATCAGCAAAAGTCCGGAAGTTGCAGTGTCAATTCTGTGAACAAGCCCATATTCAATTTTCTTTTTGCCGCTGACATTTTTTATTTGAGGAAAATGTTCAATTGCCTGCGTCAGGGCACTTTCCTGTCCTTCAACCAGCGGAGCGCTTGCAAGACCTGAAGGTTTATAAACAACAATGAACGGATGCTGTAAATCGGGCTCCTGCATTATTTTTATTTCTGCCATTGTCCATAACCTTTTTTTGCAAGAAAAAGCGGGAGTTCACCTTCAATCGTAGTTTTTTCTACTGGAAGTTTTGTCGAAGGGCTTTGCGGCGGAAGTGACTTTTCAAACGAAGAATGAAGCTTTTTTATTACTTTTTTAAACCTCAAAGGAACTTCTGCCTTAAAAACTGACTTTTGAGTCTGACCAGGAAGCCGTATTTTTAACTTGTATGCATGAAGCATTAAGGTGACCTTTTCAAAAATTGAACTTTTTGATTTTGAATATACTTTGTCTCCAAGAATCGGACAGCCGATAAATTTTAAGTGAACTCGGATCTGGTGGGTGCGGCCTGTATAGATTTTTACTTTCATTAAACTGTAAGGACCATAGCAGGCAATGCATTTAAACTTTGTTACTGCAATTTTTCCATTGCTTTCTAAGTCTACAGCCTTAAACTTTTTTCTGTCGAAAGGATCGCGGGTAAGTTTTGTTTTTATAATTCCTTCCCTTACCGGCGGATGTCCCTGGCAGATACAGATGTAAATCTTTGAAAGCGCCCTGTGATTTTTAAATTGATTTCCTAAAAATTCTTCGGTTTCCCTGTTTTTTGCTGTAATTATTACGCCAGAAGTATCTTTATCAAGGCGGTGTACAATTCCAGGTCTTCTTCCTTCGGTTGATTTTACAGTGCTTCCTTCTTTTTGCTGAGGAACTGCCTTTCTTCCCCAATGGAATAAAAGAGCATTAACAAGAGTTGAATCCCAGTTACCTGCAGCAGGATGTGTAACCATTCCCTGTTCCTTGTTTACAACGGTAACATTTTCATCTTCGTAAATAATATTCAGCGGAATGTCCTGAGGTTCAATATCATCTGGAATTTTATCTTCCCACTGGAGAAAAATCTTATCTTTTGCCTTTACCTTTGTATTCAGTTTTGCTTCTTTTCCATTTACGAGAATTTCTGCAACTCCGGTTTTTAATTTTGAGCGGTTCATTCCGTTTGGAATACTGGCAATATATTTATCAAGTCTTTCAGTTCCTTCAAAATCTTCTGGAACTGATTCATTAAAAAACAGCATCTTCTAATCCTTCTATCAAATAAATTTTTTCGATTTTTTCTATTTGAATATCCGGGGGCGGAAGATCTTCTTCGTGTTCCTGCTCATAAATATTTATTTTATTGTCATTGTTGTCGTGCTGCTGTTCGCTGAATGGTATAACCCTGATTGTTTTTTCAGCCTTTTTTTGTTTTGATATTTTTATGTTTCTTGTAATCAGGTTGATGATTAAGTCCGTCAGTCCAAGTCCTAAACTTGTAGCAGCAGCAATTACCATAATCTGTTTCTGCTGGCTTTCTGTATAGCTTGAAGAAGATTTATCCAGAGGATTATGAAATGTTCCCTGGACTGCAAGCCCGTATGCTGTAGAAGTCCACAAGGTTACAAACGGAAGAGAACCAAAGGTGATTATTTCTGTCCGTCTTAAATCCTTAGCCCACTGAGGAAAATTTATATCATCATATTTTGTTGAAGAACTTGTATCAGCAGCAAAGATAAAGTTTCCAGAGAATGCAAGAACTGTCAGCAGGCATAAGAATCTTTTTAATTTATTCATTTAGAATAATCTCGTTCTCCAAAAATCGCAGTTCCGATTCTAACCATTGTAGAACCTTCTTCGATTGCAATTTTATAGTCTCCGCTCATTCCCATAGAAAGTTCGCTAAAATCATAAGCCGGATATTTTTTGCTGAATTCTTCCTGAAGGCCTTTCAGCGTTCTGAATGATTTTCTGATTAATTCTTCATCTTTTGTAAAAGGAGCCATCGTCATAAAACCTTTAATCTGAACATGAGGATACAGTCCTTTTTCAAAATTATTGAGTGCTTCTTCCAACGCTTCTTTTGACTCAAAACCAGACTTACTTTCTTCACCTGTGTGCATTTCAAATAAAATCTGAATATTTTTCTGCGCTTTTGAACACTGTTTTTCTATTTCGTCAAGAAGTTCAATTCTGTCAACAGATTCAATCATGGAAGCAATGCGCACAGCTTCTTTTACCTTGTTTCTCTGTAAAGAACCAATAATATGAAGTTCTGGAGTGTATCCCTGCTGTCTTAGTTCGTCAAATTTTTGAGCAGCTTCCTGGACCCGGTTTTCCCCGAAAAGAGTCTGGCCGGCATTTATTGCTTCAATTACGCTTTGTGCAGGATGAAATTTACTTACAGCAACGAGTTTTACGTTTGCAGGAATGCTTTTTAAAATTGAATTTAAATTTTCTTTTATAGACGACATTTTTTAATCTCTTTTTTAACTGTTCTTTATTATAACTGAATTTATTGCGTCGGACAATTCAAGCAGTTTTTTAAGATCCAGGTTTTCTGCCCTTACTGTCGGTTCAATTTTGCAGACTTTAAGGGCTTCGTCACAGATTTGAGCATTAACAAAGCGGCAAAGGTTGTTTCTTAATGTTTTTCTGCGTAAAGAAAAAATCTGTCTTACCATCTTTAAGAATAACTGAGGATTTTTACAGCATGGAAAATCTTCTTTTTTTGTCATAAGAACGGCCCTGCTTGCAACGTTTGGAACAGGCCAGAAGTTTCCACCGGCTAAGTCCATTACAGGCTTTACATCGTAAGCCCACTGGCACAAAACACTAAAAGAAGAATAATCGTCTGTGCCTGGTTTTGCATTCATTCTCTGGCCTACTTCCTTTTGAATCGTAAAAACCGCTTTGTCAAACCTAAAGCCTTTGGTTATCGTATCTGCAATAATTGTCGCTGCTACATTGTAAGGCAGGTTTCCGAAAAATCTTTTGGGAGCTTCCTTTCCTTCTGCAAATTTCGGCCAGGTTTTTAGAACATCGCCTTCAATCAGAGTAAAGTGTCCGCTTTCTTCATATTCCTTAAAAAACTGAGGTAAAAGGCGGGCAAAGCCGTGGTCGATTTCAAATACTGTAAGTTTTACTCCGCGTTCAAGAAGTTCGCTTGTCATGCTTCCAAGTCCAGGGCCTACTTCCCAAACCGGCATGTCTTTTTCTACATCAAGGGTGTCGATAAGACGTTTTCTGGCATCGGCATTTACAAGAAAATTCTGTCCGAATTTTTTCTGCATTGCCATGTTATTTTCGTCCATAAAAGTTTTTAATGCGCTAGGTGAATTATAGTCCGGGTGCTGCATAAAGAGAGTCCTTAATTTGTTTGTATGCTGATTTGCGGAAAACCAGAAAAAAACAAAACTGTTTCTTTTAAAATAGAATAAATGAAGTTCATAATAACATTAAAACCACTGCTAAGAAAAGGCATAAAAAGGCAGAGCATCGTTGCAGCAAGCCCCGTGTACAGAAAAAAAATTACAACAGGACTTACGATTACAGAAGAAAGAATTCCTATTGGCATGAGTTTTCCAAAAAGGCTTAAGGTTATGGGTGCTGTAAAGACCTGGGCTCCTGCACTATCGCTTATTGCAGAAGAAATTTTGGGAAAAAGACGTTTTCCTAAAAAAAATTTTATAACCTGCCCTATGCTCATAATTCCTGCCAGGGCTCCATAAGAAAGCATGAATGCAGGAGATTTTAAATGTTCTGGAAAAATTACAAGATGAATTAAAAACGTTGCCGACAGAACTGTCAGTCCTTTAAAACGCTTCATTCTTAAAAATGAATTTAAAAAAACAATAAAGGAACTGACCATTGCCCTGAAAAGCGAAGGAGAAAGTCCGGCAAACCATACAAAAAAAATAACTGCACTTAACTGTAAAAAGTCTGCAATGCTGCGTCTGGTAACTGCACTTCCAAATAAAAAGGCAATTCCCCCAAAAAGGCTTAAATGCATTCCTGATAAGGCTAAAATATGAGAAAGGCCTGAGTTTTTAAAACCTTCTACTGTAACCTGTTCTGTGTATTCTCTTGAACCAGACAAAAGAGCAAGTAATAATCCGCCGGCATTTCCCCAGCCATACATAAGTCTTTTAAATTGAATACGGCATAAAGCACGGAATTTCTGTATTTTTCCAAAAAAATCGTTTGAAAACCCAAGTGAAGCGGCCGATTCAACCTTAAAAAATAAAAGTTCCCCGCCATCGACTATTTTTCCAGTTAAAACAAAGCTGCTGCCTGTTTCAAAAATAAGAGGTTCGCTTTCTTTTTGTTTTATTGCTGTATAGATTTTTCCCGGATAGTATTTTTCGGCCATTTCTGCCGGCAATAAAAGCTTTACATTTCCCCTGGCAGAACTTTCAGCTCCATTTTTGCTTTTTACTTTGTTTACTAAAAAGTCAGCAGAATAAGTGTTTTTTCCGCTGGAAGATTTTACAGGATTTGAAACAAGTTTTCCTTCAATTTTGTAAACATAAGTTAAAGGAATCAGGCTTACAAAAGAGTTTTTGTCTTTTAGTTTTATAAAATTGCCATAAAACATTACTGCACAGACAAGGGCTGCACTAAAAACCGGATTAAGCGTGAATAATGAAAGTATTAATTTTAACTTTTTTTTTACCACTTAAGCATTGCAAGAGAAGTTCTTGCTGCATTTTTTATTTCTTCCGGATAATTTAAATAAGTAACGTAGAGAAGATTGTCAAATGCAGTTTTATCTC
>CAVEBK010000056.1:0-14098 GCA_963613915.1 uncultured Collinsella sp. | reverse complement strand
GCAGTTTTTCAAGATAAGGAATCCAGTCCTCAATACAGACAACAACAATGCTGTCGATCTCAGGATGATTCTGAAAATTTTCTAAAGTGTGGATTATAAGTTCCTTTCCATAAAATTGAAGAAACTGTTTTGGTCTGGCTCTGCTGTTCATACGAGTGCCTGAGCCACCTGCGAAAATCAATGCGTGGTTCATCTATTCTTCCTTCCACTTACTTATAATTATCAACTTTTTCAAGAATCCCTTATGACCTTTTTTTGTGGTTATGTGCTCATAGTGATTCCAAAGAAATTTTGTTTCTTTAATACTAATTTTTTTGTTCTTAATTTTTTTTATAACTTGATAAAATTCAGCGAACGATTCTTTTTCTGTTCCGTATTTCTTGGCGATTTCTTCAAATCGGTAAGGCAAATCTGTTTTCACACCAGAAAAGATAATTCTTATTTTTGAAAACAAGGCACTACAAAAACTTCTTTTTGTTTTGTTATGAAACAAGAAAGAAACATTATTTCCGTGCTGGCGGTAATTGTTGATTACATCAAATGTGTATGCAATTCCATTTTCCATACATGCACACCAAGAGAACCAGACATCGTGATATTTTATCTTTTCAGGAATCGGGATGCAGTTTTTCACGAAATCAGAGCGAAGAAGCATTGACGAGCCTTGAAACGGATTCCCTGCAAATGCAAGCCTGTAAAAAACAGTTTCCGAATTAAAGGAAAAAAGCCCGTCAACCTCATTAAGATTTCTGCCAAGCGATTTTCCGTTTTTATCAACCATAAGGGCATTACCGCACGCCAAGCTGTGATTTTCAATTATCGAAAAAAGTTTTTCCAGATGGTCTTTTGTCCAAATGTCATCCTGGTCGCTCAAGGCAATATATTCGCCAGAACAAAAAGAAATAGCCTTTTCAAAATTTTTCTTAAAGCCCAAATTTTGCTCGTTCTCAAAAAGTTTTATACGAGAATCTTTTGCAACATATTCCCTTAAAATTTTTACAGTAGAATCTGTTGAGCCGTCATCACAGATAATCAACTCAAAATCACTTACCGTTTGATTCAAAATAGAGTCTAATTGTTCGCGTATATATTTTTCGCCGTTATATGTAGCCATTGCGATTGAAATATTCATATATTTTTCATCTCCGAAAAAATCATTTTTTCCAACCATTTAAATACCTGTATCTTTCTTCCGAAAACTTTCTTCTAGTTGGTAATGTACCAATCACAGCCAGTTTTATTTTTAACTTCCTAACTAAAAGATTAATTAGGTTTGGCTTTTTTTGCATATCAAAAAACTTTTTTACATTTAGGTATTTCACCTTTTTCAAATTACGTCGTACCCACACATTAAAGAGCCGTTCTGCCATGTATCCAAAAATGCGTCCCTGAACAGCATTGTATTTTGAAATATCAATTTCCTTTTCAGCCTCAAAAAGTATATTGAACAACCATGTACAATATGCGTCAAAATCGTTCCACCCTATAACAGCCATGTTATAGGGTGATAACCTACATCCGCAGGTTATCACACTATAAACACCCCTGTCATATTCAGGATATTTCTCATGAATTATCTTTTTTAAAGTGCGTAGATCTTCAGAAACATGGCATACCGAATAGTCAACTTCCAGTGAATAAGGATAGATTCTCGGCTTTGCCATTAGCACATCATATTTTAAGAGAATTTTCTCCAATTTCGTCTTATTTAGCCTGTAATTCTTAACTTCTTTTTCAGAAAGAATTACTGCATCATCAAAATAATTCTTCCTGTCAAAACTGAAATATCTTCTGTAATGATTCAGCCCGATATATTCCAGATTCGGGTAAATTCTCTTAATATTCTTCCATGCCCAGTAAAGAGCCGTAAGTTCGCAATAGTTTTTATTCTTTGCACTGATGTTGTCGCATGCCTCGCTGTTGATTTGGTCATCGCGCTGCATTCCCAAATCAACATCACTGATTGCTGCTCCAACTTGAACTGGAAGAAAAATTCCATCCAGGTCAGGAGGAAGTTCGCATGGCTTATGGCAGCATATCAGGATTTTGCAGTTATCCTTGTTCAAAGTAATTTTATCTTTCATCCTTTTCTTCCTCCAACAAATTCCTTTTCCCAATCCCCTATACATTTCTCAATCACATCATCCATGTCGTAATATTTGTATTCCGCAAGGCGGCCGCCGAAAATCACCTTGTTTTGGGCATCAGCAAGTTCTTTATATTTTTTATAAACTTCTGCGTTTTTTGAGTCGTTCACAGGGTAGAAAGATTCAAGTCCTTCTTTCCACTCCGTCGAATATTCTTTTGAAATTACGGTCTTATTCTGGCTGTAGAGCGGATTTTCCGGCTCAAAATGCTTGTGTTCAATGATTCTTGTGTACGGCTCGTCGTGGCTTGTGTAGTTTACAACCGCGTTTCCCTGAAAATTCAGCACGTTGAGTGTTTCTGTTTCAAAGCGGACTGTGCGGTATTCAAGCTTTCCAAACTTATAGTCAAAGAACTCATCAATTTTTCCTGTAAAAATGATTTTTTCTGCAAGATTTTCAAAATATTTTCTGTCTGCAAAAAAGTCAGTGTCTGTTTTTGTTTCAATTCCATTCAGCAGTCCTTCAATTATCCTGTTGTATCCGCCGATCGGGATTCCCTGGTATGCGTCGTTAAAATAGTTGTTGTCAAAAGTGAACCGCACCGGAAGCCGCTTTATTATAAAAGCCGGAAGTTCTGTGCAAGGTCTGCCCCACTGCTTTTCTGTGTATTCTTTTACAAGAGTTTCGTAGATGTCGCGTCCCACAAGGCTGATTGCCTGTTCTTCAAGGTTTTTAGGATCGGCGATTCCGCTTTCTTTTTTCTGCTGTTCAATTTTTGCCATTGCCTCTGCAGGTGTAGTTACGCCCCACATCTGGTAGAAGGTGTTCATATTGAACGGAAGATTAAAAAGTTTTCCATGATAGTTTGCGACCGGGAAATTTGTATAACGATTGAACGGAACAAAACTGTTCACAAAACCCCAGACTTTTTTATTTGAGGTGTGAAAAATGTGCGCACCGTACTTGTGGACATGGATTCCTTCAACATTTTCGCAGTAGATGTTTCCGCCAAGATGCGTGCGCTTATCTATGACAAGGCATCTTTTTCCAGCTTTATTTGCAAAATAGGCAAAAACCGCCCCATACAAGCCAGAGCCAACGATGAGATAGTCGTAATGAGATGATTTTTGATTTGTGTTTCCAGCCATATATTTTCAGGCTGAAAAGAAGAATTGATTATTTAGAAAAAAATTGCTTTAAAACAGTTCACTGTGTGAACTTATCCTAAAGGCTGTAAGTAAAAGTGCGTCTTTGTTTTTTGAATAAATTAAAACTAAATCAGGCTTTACATGACAATCCCTAAAACCTTTGTATTCACCTTTTAACGAATGGTCTTTATATTTAGGTTCAAGTTTTTCGTCATTTGCAAGACGAGTTATTACAGCCTTCGCAAGTTCTCTGTCTGATTTTGAAAGTTTTTCATAGTCTTTGTCGAATCGTTTTGTAGTGGCGATTTTATAGACCATGGGCAGCCTCGTATTCTTCCATAGAAGAATAAGTTTTTAAAGTTCCTTTTTTGTAACTTTCCAAAACTTCTTTTTGTTCTGCCTTTAATTCATCTGCAAGAGAATTCTGTTTTTTAACTGAAACTTTAGCAGCCGGATACAATTTGCACACGCTTTTTAACGCCTGCACAAGAGCATTGTCTGCATTTTGAATTGTCATGTTCACAATCATAAGAATCCTCCTGCGAATAAAATTAGCACAATTTTACTCTAAAATCAATTTATCTTTTCAGCGTGTCCTCCTTTGTAGACTTTTAAATAAACTTTTCCGATAATCTGCCCCAAAATTTCCATAAAAAGAGAATCCCGCAGAAAAAAAAGACACAGCGCATAAATCACCGCGCCACTGACTATTCCCAAAATTATTTTTAAGGGCAAGGAATCTAAAATTCTGCACAGAATGAAAACGCAAAAACTCATAACAAATGTCGCAACAACAACTTTTATAAAGTGAAGAACAAAATTTCTTCGTTCAAAATAAGCTCTTGCAGCCATAAACTGAACAAGAGTTACACAGAATTCCGCGCAGACAGTTCCAATGGCAGCTCCGTTCACTCCAAAATGGGGAATCAAAATCAGGTTTATGCAAAAATTAACAACAGCACCTGCAATGACCGAATAAAGAGTAATTTTTTCTTTTCCGACTGACATAAAAATCTGGATTCCAATCACATTACTCATTCCAATCAGAATGATTATTGCGTTCATAATCTGCATTGCTGTAATTGAAGAAACATACTGATTTCCGCTGAACAAAAGAATTACAGGCTCTGCAAGAATAAAAAGCCCCATCGCACATGGAACAGAAAGCATAACAACAAAATTCATCGCATTTTGCGCAAGACGCAAAAACTCCAGTTTTCTTTCTTTACCTGCATAATAAGAAAGACGAGGCAAAAGAACTGTTGTAGCAGCAGTTATCATCATCAAAATCATGCGGTTAATTTTTGTCGCCGCTGTATAAAGTCCGACAGCCTCATCACCTTTTATAAGTCCGAGCATTGTTGTATCTAAAACCGTGTAAATGCTGATCGCCGCACTCATTGCAAAAAGAGTAAAAACAGGCTTTAAATGTTTTTTTAAGCAAAGACGAACTTTTGTATTAAGGGAAATGAATTTTCTTGCGTGCAAAAAGTTTAAGAAATTTGAACCGACAGAAGAAACTACAGAAATTGCAGCATATTTATAATAATCATTCTGGTCTTTTACAAAAACGAACAAAAGAATAAGGCTCAAAAACTGAAAGAAAATTGAACGGAGCGTAATGTACTTGAATTCTTCAAGAGCCGTATAAAGATAATCCATTCCAAGCGTAGTAAAAAGGACAGACGCACCGCAGATAACCAGAAGTTTTTTATATCCACCAAGCTGAGGAACAAAAAACAGGACAAGGGCAAAAAGAATATACGCAACAACAGTGGAGATTAAATTCAGCATAAAAATCTCTTTTATAAAAACAGAAAGCTGATTCTTATCTTCGCGAACTTTAGCCGCTTCCCTTACGGCATAAGTGCTTATTCCTAACGCCGCAATCAAAGAAAAATAACTAACAACCGACTGGGCAAAATTCACCTTGCCAATATAAACCGGGCCCAAAACACGGCTTGAATACGGAAAAGTTATCAGCGGAAAGATCAGCGACATGACGCTTTTTGTCATATTGAGAGCAGCATTCTTTTTAAGAGATGGAGTTATTAAATCAGATTTATCAGAACAAAGTTTTTCTGCCATTCTTACAGAACACCTCTAAAAATCTGCAGAATCGAGTCAGCACCAGCAGGAGTTTCCATCTCTTCCTCGCCCACCAATTCCCCGCAAAAGTCATAAATCACCTGAACACACTCGTTCGCACAGAAAGCTTCAATCACACTCTTGCGCACTTCTTCTCCGCCAAGCCACACAGACTCATCGTCATCTGCAACTGGCGACAAAGTGCATATATATAGAAAGATTTGTTCGGTTTTGTCCGCTTTTAGCCGTTCAAGCACAAAAGAAAGCATCGCCTCATCAACACCGTTCGGAAAAATCGTTATTTCTTTTTCCGCCCAAAAGCCACCAGCAGTACTTGTGAGAAAATCGTGCATTTCGTTTATTTTTTTCTGAGTGAATCCGTCTGGGGCACAGCCGCAGAGAACGGCAGATCGTGTCAAAATATAAACCCTCGTAATTTTTACAATCTTTTAGATTGCATCAGTTTACAACTTTATCTTATAGATTGCAAGTTTTTAAAACCAACATCTTAAAGTATGTAAAATGGATACAGAAAATGAAAATTTAACAAAGGAATGCAAAGATTTTTCAGACAGACTGCGGTTTTTGAGGAATAAAAGAAAAATTTCTGCCAGGGAGATGAGCATTGCTCTGGGGCAAAATGTAAATTATATAAACTTAATTGAAAACGGAAAAAGATTTCCGTCGCTGCAGGGATTTTTTGCAATCTGTGAATACTTAAAGATTTCTCCAGCTGCATTTTTTGATTCTGAAAGTTTTTATTCAAATCAAACAGAAAATTACAAAACTATAGAAAGCGAAAAAAAAGATCTGATTTTATTTATTGAAACATTATCCGACGAGCAAATTTCCTCGATTATGAATGTAATAAATACTTTTAAAAACAAAAAGTAGAGTAAGAAGCTCTGTTTTTTGAATTTCAGGAAACACAGCAATGATTCTTTTCTATCTTACAGGTAGAAAATTTTACAAATTTTGAAACATAAACACGCAGTTTTCGCCCGGAAGTGCGTAACGAAAAATATACGGCAAGTTCTTTTGTTACCTTATCTTTTACGAGATATGTTCTTGAGCTCTTAAAGTTTTCATCATCATAAGGATAGTGGCAACATCCTGTCACGACACAAATTGCGCCACGCAAAGCCCGACGGCACCTGTACCGGAAACGCCCGCTTTTTTTTTAACTTAAATCCTTTTTATGAAGAAGCGTAAAATACAAAGGCCCTGCCCCGCCGCAAACATCTGGCAGAACATGGCGGCCGAACTCTGTTTTTTCGCCTTCGGGCAGGTCAACTTTGCAAAACTCATTTACAGAAAACTGAATTTCCGGCTCAAGGATTTCTACGTCGCTAAACTTTTTTATGAGTTTTTTTACAACTCCGTCGTTTTCTTCGGTATTTAAGGCGCAGGTTGAATAAACCATAAATCCGTCATTTTTTAGCATGCGCCAGGCCGAAGACAAAAGTGCCCACTGTGCCATGGAAAGAGTTTTTATTCTCGAAGGTGACCAGTCTTTTAAATAATTTTCGTCAAGAAGAACATGACGTTCGGAAGAACATGGGGCGTCGAGGAGGATTCTGTCGAACTGATTATTTTTTGCGAGACACAAGGTTGCACCGTCTTTGCAGATTACATTTACATTTTGTTGTACTTTTTGGCTAAGACAGTTTTGAACAGAATGAACAAGCCGTGTTTTTCTGTCCGGAGAGCGTTCGTTTGAAAGTAACTGCGCGTTTTCTCCCATATTACTTGCAAGAACAATTGTTTTTCCGCCTGGAGCCGCACACATGTCAAGAATTGTCCCGGCGTTTTTTAATGGAAGTGAACAGGCAGCCCTGACAGATGCACTGTCTAAAAAATAGCTTTCTGTTCCGCCGGCGTTATATTCAACTTTGTCGCTTTCGCCATAAAGGGATTTTTTTAATACTGACCAGCGTTCTCCAAAAAGAGTTGAATAATAAAGTTCAAACCCCTCTGCCCCGCCTGTTTTTTTATTTCTGTCTTTCTGCTTCATATCAATGTAATCTATAAACCTTTTAAAACTGAACTAAGTTCAACCTTAAAAGACGGAACTTCTAATTTTTTGCCTTCCTGGTCAAAATCGATTTGTTTTAATTCTAAAATTCCGCATTTTATTTTGTATTTTATTACACGGCGCACACTTTCTTCTATTTTTTCTGCAAATTCAGGGGAAGAATGTGCCTTGTCTAATAAAATCTGAGCTGTTGTGCCAAAACGTTTTTCGCTCAGCATGATTATGTCAATTCCTGCTTCTACTGCTTTTAAGGCTGCCACTTCTGGAGAAAAACCGTGGTCGGCAAGAGCTCCCATAAAAATGTCGTCGCTTAAAATAAGTCCGTTAAAACCATATTCGTTTCGTAAAACTTCTTTTATCCAGTAATCAGAAAAGCATGAAGGAATTTTTGAATCAACATTTAAGTTTTCATCATCTGCTGCATCTTCCACAAAAACGCGGGCATGGCTCATTAAAACCGCAGACGAATAGGGAAGAATCTTTTTAAAAGGTTCAAGAAGCTCTGTCTGCAACTTTTGCTTTGTAACTTTTATTTCCGGCAGGCCTGTGTGCGGATCTGTGTTTGTGTTGCCGGGAAAATGCTTTAACACTGTAAGGACATTTTTATTTTCAAAAGACGTAACTTCCAGCGGAGCAAACTGAAGGACTTTTTCGATGGAACCAAAGGAACGCGTATCTAAAAAAGAAGAATTTTCTTCTGATTCAACTTCTACAACCGGAGCAAGGTTCATATTAAAGCCAAGTTCAGACATCTGCTCAGCCTGCGTGCTGTAAAGGGCAGTTGCCTGTTCGATTGAATAATTGTCTGCCACCTGCTTATTTGAAGGAAAGTTGTCTGTAATTGAACGAAGCCGGTTTACATATCCACCTTCCTGGTCAATTGCCATAAACGGAGGAATATTTGAATATTTTATATAGAAGGAATTGATTGAAGCAGTAAAATGTTTTACTTCTTCTTTTGATTTTGCAACATTGTAACTGAAAAAAAGACAGCCGCCAGGAACTAAAGGTTCGCCCTGATTTTTGTTTCCATAAAGAATGCCAGTTTTTTCGACTGGAATAAAATCTTTGTTGCCTTCAATGTTTACAAGAAAAAGCTGGGATATTTTTACAGATTCAGGCAGGACAGAAACAAAGTCTGCCACTGCCTGATTTTTTGCATTTTCTACTGCCCTTTCCTTCTGCCGCTGTTTTTCTTCTTTTGAAGTACATGAAGTAAACAAAACAGCGAACAAAAGAAAATATATATAACTTTTTTTAATTGAACTAAAAAACATGTTTTTTAGTTAAGCCTTAAACTTGCCGAGCATGTCGTCAATTGCGTCCATTGCATCTTTAGTCTTAAGTGCAAGTTCGCTTACCATCTGAGTAGCTTCGCTAATCTGTTTTGAACCGGCTGCCATTTCGTCCATACTTCCCATTACTGTAGAAGAAATCTGGTTAACGGCTTCCATGTCCTGATCAATTTTTACGAATCCGTCAGAAAGGAGTTTTGAACTGTCATCAACAAGGACAGATTCATCTTTCATATTGCCGAGTGCTTCGAGAATCTGAGAAGAACCGCTTGTCTGCTCTTCCATTGCATTAGAAATCTGAGAAACGAGAGGATCAACAACATTAACCTGTGCGTCAATATTGTCAAAACTTGTCTGAGAAAGGTCAGAAAGACGTCCGCCCTCGTTAATCAAATCTGTAATGTCCTTAATGTTTTCTTCAATTGCCTTTGCCTGAGCACTTGAATTTTCTGCAAGCTTGCGGATTTCGTCAGCAACAACTGCAAAACCTTTACCAGCTTCGCCGGCATGGGCAGATTCAATCATTGCGTTCATTGCAAGAAGGTTTGTCTGAGAAGAAATTGATTTAATCGTGTTGTTTGCATCTGCAAGAACAAGGGATTTTCCTTCAACCTGCTTAATAACTTCTGAACAGGCCTTAACGTTGTCTGCACCTTCTTTAATGAGTTTTTCAAGGTCAGCAAAAGAAGAAGACATTTTTTCTGTTGAATCCGTTACAGAATGAATGTTTCCAATCATCTGTTCGATTGCTGCAGAAGATTCTGTAATGTCGGAAGTCTGAGCAACAATGTTTTCCTTGAGTTTGCGCATTGTTTCGCTGGAAGAAGCAATAACGGTATTTGCATTCTGAACTGCATTAACCTGGTTAGAAGACTGATTCTTTACAGATTCAATATTTGCCATAATTTCTGCAGTTGCACTTGCAGATTCCTGGGAACTTGTACCAAGTTCCTGGATAACGTCTTTTACATCTGTAGTCTTTGCGCCAAGCTGCTTTATCATGTTCTGCAGCATTTCGATAAATTTGTTTACGCCTTCTGACAGATCCTGGAATTCGTCTCCACCACGCAACGGCAGACGGTATGTTAAATCTGCGTCTCCGCTGGAAAGTCCAATAATTGCCTTATGAGTTCTCTTTAACGGACGGTAAACTGCCCAGAACACAACGATGATTGAAACAATTAAAACCAGAACATTATTCATAATCTGAGTAAGAAGAACTTTTAAATTGATGTCGTTGAGTGTCGCAAAAATTCCCTCTGCTTTTTGAGCTACAAGAAGCCTGCAGTTGTCAAGTTCTGAATAGTCCCAGCAGTGGGCAATGTACTTTGTTTTACCGACCTCCATCTGTCCAACCCAGCTGTCTTCTTCTTCAAAAGAATCTGTAATGTAAGAAGGAAGTGTTGTTCCCTTTAATGACGGTTCCGTAGAAGCAACAATTTTGTCGCCATAGATGATTGCAAACTGACAGCCGATTTTTTCCGGCATGCGGTCCATAAACCAGGACTCGCAGAGGTTTGTAGTAATCTCTACTGCGCCGACAATTCTTCCGGTTCTGTCGTAAATTGGTCTTGCAGCATCTGTTGTAAAAAGTTCTCCGTCAATCATTTCCATAAGGGAAACTGTTTCGCCGTTGAGTGCATCCTGTACAACATCTGTAAGTTCTGCACCTTCTGCATATTCTTCCGGGGAAATAAGATTACCGTCTGTGTCGTAAACAGCGATAAATTCAAGATCGAGGGATTCGTAAGCCATCTGGCAGACTTCTGCGACAGCGCGTTCAGCGTCATTTGACCAGAGCCCCGTAAAAAACTTTGAAGCAAGGTTTGTAACGTTGTCCCCGTAAATGATTTCTTCGTTGATAAGGTCTTCTACAATGAATCTGTTTTTTACGACAGATTCTTTCATTGTTGTAAAAAGCCTGTTTGTAACAATATTAGAAAGAAGAAGAATTAAACCAATTGCAGAAACTGAGAGAATAAGAACAACTGGAAAAACAATCTTAAAAAAAATCGACTTAAGCCGAATCTTCATGTAGTCACCTCACAAAGGGGTATTT
The DNA here is from genome assembly GCA_963613915.1 of uncultured Collinsella sp. Lineage (GTDB taxonomy): Bacteria > Spirochaetota > Spirochaetia > Treponematales > Treponemataceae > Treponema_D. The sequence goes on along the minus strand of CAVEBK010000056.1, from coordinate 3,386 downwards.
TAACTTATAAAAAATATGGTGTCAAAAACTTCTTGATATAAGTTAGGACTAAAAACCGAGAAAGTGAATGCAAAAATGAGCAGCAACAGCTAGCCGGGATTGGAGGGCCGCCGAAGGCGTTTTGGGCTGCTGCTCTGCAGCCCAAAATGGAGCGGAAGCGCAAGAGCGCAAAGCCCGACGAGACTGTCATTGCGCTCCAAAAAAACTAAATTAAGCTTTTACGTATTTGTAGCCGGCTTCGGTAACTGCTTTTTCTAAATCTGCTTCTGGAACTTCTTTAGAAAGTTTTACGTAAACCTGGCACTTTTCGTGGTCGGCCTTTGCTTCTTCTACTCCGTCGAGTTTTTCGAGTGCCTGCTTTACGTGAGATTCGCAATGAGAACACATCATTCCTTCGACTTTTAATGTTTTTTCAATTTTTTCTGCCATTTTAGTTTCCTCCTGTGTGGCAATCTGAGTTTTATTTTTATTTAAGGCTGAATTTTTTACTTTAAAGAAATTCAATCTTAAAGCGTTTGTTACGACACAAAAACTTGAAAGACTCATTGCAGCAGCCCCGAGCATCGGGTTCATTTCCAGGCCAAAAAGCTCAAAATACGCGCCTGCTGCAACTGGAATCAGAATAATGTTATAGAAAAATGCCCAGAAAAGGTTTTCGTGAATGTTTTTAAGCGTTTTTCTGCTCAATTGAATTGCGTTCAGGACATCCATTAAAGAACTTTTCATTAAAACTACATCGGCAGCATCGATTGCAACATCGGTTCCGGCTCCGATCGCCATTCCTGTGTCTGCAATTGTTAAGGCAGGGGCATCGTTTATTCCGTCACCGACCATGCAGACTTTTCCACGGTTTTTAAACTCTTTTACTGCACTCGCCTTTCCGTCTGGAAGAACGCCTGCAATTACCTGGTCAACGCCTGCAATTTGTGCAACTGCCTTTGCAGTTTTTTCGTTATCGCCTGTAAGCATTGCAACAAAAATTCCCATGTTTTTTAGTTCTGCGATTGCTTTTTTGCTGTCTTCCTTTATCGGGTCTGCAACGGCGATTAAACCAAGCAGATTTTTTTCTTCTGCAAACCACAAAACTGTTTTTCCTTCCAGGCTCAACTGCTCAAAAAGAGTTTGTGTGGTTTCTTGAATTTGAATTTCTTCTTCCTTTATAAAATCAAGGTTTCCGCCGAGCACTTTTTTTCCGTTTATTTTTGCGCTGACTCCCCTGCCCGGAACAAGAACAAAGTCTGAACTTTCTGTTAATTCAATTTTTTCTTCTCTGCTCTTTTTTATTATTGCCTTTGCAAGCGGATGTTCACTTTTTGATTCAACACAGGCAGCATTCTGTAAAAGTTCGCGTTCTGTAACTGAAAAAGGCACAAGGTCTGTTACGGCGGGTTCTCCTTTTGTAATCGTTCCTGTTTTATCGAGGACAACGACCTTAACTTTTCCAGCCTGTTCTAAGGCAGCGGAAGTTTTAAAGAGAATTCCGTTTTTTGCACCGACTCCGTTTCCAACCATTATTGCTACTGGAGTTGCAAGTCCCAGTGCACATGGACAGCTTACAACCAGCACACAGATTGCACGGCTCAAACTAAAGCTGAACTCAGCTCCTGTAAAAGTCCACACAACAAAAGTAAGAATGGCAAGGAAAATTACTGCCGGCACAAAAATGCCGGAAACCTTATCTGCAATTTTTGCAACCGGGGCTTTTGTAGAAGCAGCATCGCTCACCATCTGAATAATCTGCGACAGCGTTGTGTCTTGTCCTGTTCTTGTTGCACGGCATTTTATAAATCCAAAGGTGTTCAATGTGGCTGCAGAAACTTCGTCGCCGCTCTGTTTGTCTACCGGAATTGACTCTCCTGTTAAGGCGGATTCATTTACAGAAGTGTTTCCCTCAATAATTATTCCATCTACAGGAACTGTTTCTCCAGGGCGGACTACAAAAATGTCGTTCGGTTTTACTTCTTCAACCTTTACTTTTTCTTCGATTCCGTTACGAACAACAACTGCTGTTTTTGGAGCAAGTTTTAAAAGGCTTTTTAAGGCATTTGTCGTTTTTCCCTTAGAAACTGCTTCCAGCAGCTTGCCGACTGTAATTAAGGTTACAATCATTGCAGCGCTTTCAAAATAAAAGTTGTTCATCATTTTTACGACGCGTTCATTGTCACCGCAGACAACTGCATCGCTCATTATAAAAAGAGCAAACACACTGTAAACAAAAGAAACTCCAGAGCCCAGGGCTACAAGTGTGTCCATATTCGGCGCAAGGTGAAAAAGACTTTTAAAGCCTGAAACAAAGAACTTTTTATTTATGAGCATTACGATAAACGCAAGAATCATCTGTACGAGGCCCATTGCAACGTGATTTCCGCCGTTGTGCATAAACCAGGAAGGAAGCGGCCAGTTCCACATCATGTGTCCCATGCTCATGTACATAAGGACAAGCAGAAATAAAACCGACCAGAAAAGCCTTTTCTTTAAGACAGGAGTTTCTTTGTCGCGCAAAAGCTCTTCTTTTTCCAAAATTGAATTTTCATTGCTGGAGTTTCCGGCACTTTCCTGTTTTGAACCAAGTTTTACAGCCTTATAGCCTGCATTTTCTACAGCCTTTATAATTTCTTTTTCGTCTGCACTCCCTTCTACCGCGCAGGAATTTGTCAGAAGGCTTACGGTGCACTCCTTTACTCCAGAAACTTTTAACACGGCTTTTTCAACGCGCGCAACGCAGGCTGCGCACGACATTCCGCTGACAGCATATTTTTCCATTCTGTTAACTCCACATTTGTCTGTTTACTGCTTTACTTCATCATCTTATGAAGAACGCACAAAAGCTCATCAATTACTTCTTCGTGCCCTTCTTTTATGTCCCTTACAACGCAGGAATGCATGTGCTCTGCAAGTAATTCCTTGTTAAAGGCATTTAAGGCTGCGTTAACTGCAGAAACCTGCAGCAGAATATCCGGGCAATATGCATTGTTTTCGAGCATATTCCTTACTCCGCGGATCTGCCCTTCAATCCGGCTTAAACGGTTAACCAGTTTTTTGTATTCCTCCGGGCTTCTTTCCTTTTTTTTCTGCGAACAGCAGGAACAATCTTTATCTTCAGTTTCACTCATAAAAACCTCGCTTTAACCTTTACACTACCCCCCAGGGGTATTATCAGGAATGAATATATACCCACCACGGGTATACGTCAAGAGCTTTTTAACAAAACCCGACATTCTCCCTTAACTTGTAACTTGAACAAAAAGTCTTTACACTGTTATGAAATTTTTAGAAAGCCGGTTTTTGCCACTTATAAAGCTGACAAACGCTGAAGAAAACTTTCGATAAAGGGAACCTCTAAAAATTGCAATTTTTAGAGGTAACTCTGAAAACGCGATGTTTTA
>CAVEBK010000055.1:0-14273 GCA_963613915.1 uncultured Collinsella sp. | reverse complement strand
CGGCAAGGTAATCTACAATTTTGCCTTTTCCTTCATCGCCCCACTGGGCACCAATTACAACGACCTTCATAAAAAGCTCCTGCAAATCAAATAGTAAGGTTGTGCAAGATTCAAAAGTGCACAACAAACGGAAAGTATACTATCACAATCAAATATTAGTTTCAATTAAAGGAAAAAAAACACCTGCCAATGATTGAACTTTCTGTTCTCTTTTTAGCAGGTGTCTTTTGGGTTAGTTTGAATTTTTATGAATCAGACTTTAAACAGGTCGATTTCTGCTCCGATTTTGTCGATTGATTCATGAACTTCTTTTGAAATGTCTGCAAGAGCAACTCCGGTTTCGTTGATTTTTCTTGCGCCGACTTTCATTTCGTCCATGCTGGCAAGCATTACTTCTGTTGCGTTCTGCAGATTGTGAACTTCGTTAAGAATCTGCTTGTTTCCTTCTGCCATTTCTGCAGATGCTGTGCGGACTTCCATAGAACTGTCGTTCATTGAGTGGAGAGCCTGGCTGATCTGTTCTGAACCTAAAGTCTGTTCTTCCATTGCAGCTCGGATCTGACGTACAAGTTCGTCCGTTTCCTTGATTTTTGAAGTTACGCTCTGGAATGCTTCGCTTGACTGTACGCTTGCATCAACTACGCTTGCAATTGACTCTTCAATGTTGCTCAGCTGTTCGCCGATTGTCTTTGACTGCTGGCTTGAAGTTTCTGAAAGAACACGGATTTCGTCTGCAACAACGCTGAATCCCTTTCCTGCGTCTCCTGCGTGTGCTGCTTCGATTGCGGCGTTCATTGCGAGGAGGTTTGTCTGCTCTGCAATTGCAGAAATTGCGGCATTTGCTTCGTGGAGTGACTGAGACTGGTTTTTAATCTGTTCAATCTTGTCGTTTACATCAAGCTGGCGGGCAGAACCCTGACTTGCACGGGCAGTAAGTTCTTCAAAAGAAGAAGCCATTTTGTTCATTGAAGAATTTACAGAACTGATGTTTCCGATCATTTCTTCTACTGCGCTTGAAGCCTGGGAAATTCCTGCGCTCTGGTTTTCGATCATCCGCTTTAAAGAATCGATATTTGAAGCAATTTCGTTTACGGCACCTGCAGTTTCTGTTACGCTGTTTGACTGCGAATTAATCTGCTGGTGAACAGAGTCAATGTTTGCAAGAATCTGTGTAATTGAAGCCGATGTGTCCTGAGTGCTTGCAGTTAAGTTTTCTCCTGCAAGGCTAAGGTTAGAATCTGTAGTTTTAAGGTTATTTACGATTGTCTGCAGAGTTTCGGAGAACTTATTGAATCCGGCAACAACTTCACCAATTTCGTCGTGGGTTGTCTGTTTGATTCTCTTTGTAAGATCTGCATTTCCGCTTGCAATTTCGTTAATGCTGTTTTTAACAAGAATGAGTGGTTTTGTAATTGAGCGGACAACAAAATAACTGATAAGAATGCTCAATAAAACTACAACAAATGTGCATGCAAGAACTGCATGACTCAAATTTCTCTGTTCTTTTAAGTATGTATCAAATGGAACTGCTGCAAAAACAGACCATTTACATTCACCGCCTACAGGTCTGTAGGAAGCAATCATTTCTCTGTTTGTTGCAGGATCTTCAAAAAGCTGTACTCCAACTTCTCCAGAAGCACTTGCCGTTAACACTTTTGCAAGAGAACTGTTCTGGTCAAGGGAATCAATGCTTCTACCCTGCATTGACTGGTCTGATGAATTTGCGTTTCCAATAGTGTCTCCAGTCAACATATCGAGAATTGCCGGATGGTATCCGTCTGTAAGTTCAATGTTTCTTACGGTGTCGTCCAGAAAGTTGTCTTTTATTATGGAAACAAGTGCACCGCAGATATTGTTCCTGCTGTCGTAAACAGGAATTGAATAGAACATTATTATGCTGTTATCTGCCGGGTCTACATCCGGGGCTGTAACAAAACATTCTCCACTTAAGGCTGCAGCTACATAATCTTCTTCTGCATAGTTTGCACTCTGTCCGTCATAACGCAGGGTGTTTCCCTGGTCGTCGTAGAATGCAATTGCAACATACTCTGAAGGATTTTTATTTGCAATTTCCTGTAACTGTTCGTTTTTTTCTGCAATAGAAATGCTCATGTCAGAAATAAAAGGAAGGGCAGCAACTGCTTTTAATGAATAAAACTCTCTGTCGTTGGTTGACTTTACAATGTTTGCTACATTTTCAGAAAGTGCAGTAAGTTCTCTTTGTGCTGAATTTGTAAGAAACTTTTCTGTAAATTTAGACATTGTAATACTTACAAGAAGATTTGATATTACAAGTGTTGATACAACAAGTACAATAATCTTAACTTTGATTCCTGCTTTCACGCTAATTCCTCACTTACTTTATCGTTGCTGGCAAAACGCCTTGTTTTACGATAAAAACTCTTTTTATGGTATAACCTTTTTATTTAATTAGCCATACTTTTAATAGAATATAACTTTTTTATAATCAGCCTGGCCGGTGCTGTGAATGTACGGCGACTTTAAAAATAAAAAAAGCCTCCTGAAAATTCATTCAATCTGAAAGAATCCCAGAAGGCCTTGTATTTAATAAACCTGTAAATACAAGTTTATTTTGTAATTACAGCGGAATATTTCCGTGCTTTTTAAGAGGGTTGTCTGCGTTGTGCTTGTTTTCGAGAATTTCAAAACTCTGTACAACACGTGCTCTTGTTTCTGCCGGCTGAATTACTGCACTGATGTAATCTCTCTGTGCTGCGATTGCCGGAGTCATGAATGTATTGCGGTATTCCTGACCTTTTTCCTGCACGAGCTGAGCATTGTTAGGATCTTTTAATTCCTTTGCATAAAGGATTCCGATTGCGCCTTCTGCTCCCATAACTGCAATTTCTGCTTTTGGCCATGCATAAACAAAATCTGCGCCAAGATGTTTTGAACACATTGCAATGTAAGCTCCGCCGTAAGCCTTGCGGGTAATTACTGTAACTTTTGGAACTGAAGCTTCTGCATAAGCATAAAGAATTTTTGCTCCGTGGCGGATAATTCCCTTCTGTTCTTCCTGTGGACCTGGAATAAAGCCTGGAACATCAACAAAAGTAACAAGAGGAATTTCGTAAGCATCACAGAAACGAACGTGGCGTGCAATTTTATCAGAAGCGTCACAATTAAGAACGCCGCCAAAGTTGCCAGGGTTATTTGCAACAACACCGACTGTTTTTCCTTCAATTTTTGCAAAACCTGTAACAGCGTTGCCTGCAAATTCTGCCATTGATTCAAAGAATGAATCATCGTCAACAACGCGATTGATTACTTCGCGAATGTCGTAGCCTTTTGTTGCAGATTCCGGAAGAACTGTTTCAAGCTCTCCAGCTTTTTTTTCTGTATATTTGAATTCTGACTTTGTGCCGAAAAGTGCTTTCTTTTCTTTTGTTTCAAAAGGTTCCCTGTCGCCGTAATAATGAGGAATATAGTCTAAAAGTCTGCGTACTTTTTCGATGCATTCTTTTTCATCCTGACAGCGATAGTGTGCAACTCCGGATTTTTGTGAATGAATTGCAGCACCGCCCAAGTCTTCAGACGTAATGTCCATGAACATTACCTGTTTTACAACTTTTGGACCTGTAATGTACATTTCAGAAATTTTGTCTACAGTAAAGATAAAGTCTGTAAGTCCTGGTGAATAAACTGCACCGCCAGCGCAGGGACCTGCAATTACAGAAATCTGTGGAATTACACCGCTTGCCCTTACATTCTGCTTAAAAATGTCGCCGTAACCGCAAAGTGCGTCTACACCTTCCTGAATGCGTGCTCCACCAGAATCGTTAAGACCAATGACAGGGCAGCGGACTTCGATTGCCTTTGCAATGAGTTCTGCGATTTTCTGTCCGTGAACTTTTCCGAGTGAACCGCCCTGAACTGTAAAATCCTGTGCATATACTGCAACTTTTTTTCCGTTAACTGTTCCAAATCCTGTAATTACGCCGTCGTATGGAATTGTTTTTTTGTCCATTCCAAAGCTTGTACATTGATGCTGGGCATCAGCGTAAATTTCCATAAAACTGTCTTTGTCGCATAAAAGATTGATTCTTTCTATTGCGTGAAGTTTTCCCTTTGCGTGCTGTTTTTCAAGATTGTATTCAAATGCCATCCTAATGCCTCGCTTAAATGATTTACAAAGAGAATATGACATTTTTTGATTTAATGTCAATATGACAAAAAAGCATTAAATGTCAAAGTGATTAAAACATAGATAGTTCGAATGTCGAGTTTCAATAAAAACATATCAAATAGCCTCTCGTCGAGAACCTGCCAGCAAGCCGCATGTTTCGTTTTAACAAATTCAATTACACTTTTACCAATTTTTCAGTGACTGGCGCCAAGGATGGCGCAAAATGTTTATTGACCGCAAGAAACAACGTTTCTTGAGCGACAGGATGTCGCAACGTTTGTGTCAGAACCTCTCCTACGGCTATTTTACATTGGTTGTAATAGAAATGTGACATTTAAAAATTATGATATTTACTGTTCGTTTTTTTTATTGTTTTTTTAATTCAAAATACATAAATTTAATTTATGACAGCTTTGTCTTTGATATAAAAATCTGGAGAATTTTATTTTGGCTGATATTAATAATAATTGCGTAAATATTGAAGAAAAAACTATTCTGCTGCGTTCTTTCCTTGAAGAACAGACTTTTGCCCGCACGGACTTAAGCAAAATAATGAACGAAAAGGGAACCTTAGCCCTGGTAAAAGATTCTGGAGATGTGGAACTTTTGCCGTGGCAGTTTAATGTAACAAAAGTTTTAGGCGATAAAACCGTTGCTTTTGAAGGTTCTGCTTTTAATGGAAAAACTCTTGCCTGCACCTTTATTGAATTAAAACAAGCGGATTCACCTTTGGTAAAAGAAAAAATTGTCTGCGTTTTTAAAGTCCTGGACAAATTAATGGAAGAAATTGAAAATTCCACACAGGACAAAGAAAGCACAAATTCAATTCTCCCGGGACCTGAAGGAATTATTATTTCTGACAAAATGGAAGACGGAAGTTTTAAAGTTTTACTTTTGCCGGGAAATTTATTTGAACGCTGTGCACAGAATTCAACAGATTATGCAGAATTTCAGGGTTCATTCATTCACCGCGGACTGGAAGGACTTGAATCAATTGTCTTTACCCGCGCAAGCCTTGCTTATACTGCCGTAACCGGAACAAAGGCTTTTTCTAAAACTAAACTTGAAGAACGTCAGGCAGACATTACTGATTTAAATTTTATCCCGGTTGAATACGAAGTAAACGGAATTGAAGAAGAATTGGCTCATGCAATAGACAGTGGACTTAGCGTAAAAAATAAAAAACGTATAATTCCAGGCGAGCGGCGTTTTATAAACGAAAAAGAAGAAAATAATAGAAAAGAAACCTTAAAATCTGCCTTAAAATTGAATTCAACCTTAATCGAAAACTTTTTTAATTCAGACAAAACACAGAATAAAAATTCAAAACCTCAGGAACTTTTTAATGCCGAAAGGAATTCCTTCTTAAAAAAACAGTCAAAGCAGATAAAAATAAAAAGATTCTATGCACGGAATTCAAAAAGAATCTGGGGAAGTGCAGTTGCCATTGTTCTTGCTCTCAGCGTTGCATTCAACTTTAACCGCGAAAACAAAAAACTTGCAACAAGCCTTGGTTTAACTTCAACACAGACAGTGCAGGCTCTTTTTGCAGGAATTCACTCTGCAGACGTAACTGTCATTCAGGAAATTGCAAAAGGAAAAGACAGTAAAGCCCTTGTTCAGACTGTGTCTGGATTTTTTGTTACAAATAAACAGCGCCTTGCAATGGACGAACGCGACGGAACTTTAAGCCCGGCTCAATGGCTCTTTTTTAAAGGACAGACTGAATTCTGGCAATACGGAATTACGAATTTAAAAATCGATGGACAGGAATCCGTTACAACGTTCAGCTATCCGCGCAGACAGGACAACCCTGAGCCGCTAACTGAAGAAAACGGAAAAACCTTAAAAAAAGGCGACGAAACAAAGCACACTGTAAGCTACAACCTTGTTTACAACGAAGGAGAATCTGTTATAACCGTTTACAGGACAACGGAAGAAGTTACATTAAGGTGGAATGGAAAAAGATGGATTGTGCGTTCTATCAAAGGAACAGGAAAAACTTCTTCAAATGGTTACAGCGTAAAAAAGTACAAGGCAGATTATATCGAAGCCCTGGAAAAATGCTCTGGAGACATAAAACAGGCAGTCGGGATCCTGCGCCAGAAGTACAGTTTTACACCAACAGAACAAAACCTTCGTGACGCAGTTCCATTTATGATAGAAAAATACAATAACAGCGCCGCAAAGGATTTTAAATAATACGTTGAATGTCGAATTTTTATAGCCTGTCAAATAGCTGTAGTCGAGAAAAGTACTGGAAATGACCGCCACGGATGGCGGACATAGACGGGCAAAAACTTGAAAAAGTTTTTGAAATAAAGAAAATGACAGGACGGCATTTTCTTTATTAAGGTTCTCGACGAGAGGCTATTTGAGTTAGTTTTTATGAAACTCGTCATTCAGCTGTTTATTTAAAACTGTTTTCCGCAACGTATCTGTCGTAGGCCTGTGACATTTTTTCTTCTGTGGAATTGTCAGAAGGCTGCGGATTAAACAGTTTTGCAACCTTTACCAGTTCTTTTACAAGTTTTCCTTTTGGAGTTGTTAAGAGAACATAGATTGTTCTGTCTGTGTCCCTGTATTGTTCTTCAATTTCTGAAGCATTAAAAATAACTTCCCTCAGGATTGCAGAATTGTCCAGGATTTTTAACAGACGCAGTTTTTCATTTTCGTCTTCTTTCTGGTCTATAAAAGTCTGGATTACGCCTTTTGTAAAAAGTTCTCCCGGCTGTAAAAGTGCAATTCTTGCCTGGGATTTTGCCAGATTGAGGGAAGCTTCGTCGTTTGCAAGTTTTCCTTTTCCTGTTGAATATGGAAGAATTGTGTCTTTTTTACCGTATTCAATCCATTCCGGTCTTGTATCTTTTACTTTTTCTTCCTGAACAGCGGCAGAGCGGGTTGAACCACAGCCAGAAAACAAAAGTGAAGAGAGTGCGCAAAGTGCAAATATTTGAATTTTTTTCATATAACCTCTAGAAATCGAAACTGAATTGTAGCATAAAAGTGCATCTTAAGAACAAGCTTATAAAAGCGCCTATAATTCTTTTGTAATATTTTTGATAAAACAAAAATTTTACCACAGAAATATTTTAAATTTTTTTATAATTGCATCGTTGTAGAGTTTAACATGTAACTAAATTTGAGCATTTTGTTTTTTAGTTTTGGTTGTTTTATGGTGTTAAAAATTTATGAATTTTAAGATTCTTGTTTCTGGTCTGGAAAAAAAATACGTTGCTTTTTCCATTCTTACGCCTGTTGTTATGATTGGCGAAGTTTTAATGGAAACTGTTATTCCAATGATTATGGCTCACATAATCGACGATGGAATTTCAAATAAAGACCTGGGTTATGTTGTTTCTGTCGGACTTTTAATGATTGGCTGTACGCTTTTTTCTCTTTTCTGCGGTTCATGCGGAGGACGGCTTGCTTCCGTTGCTTCCTATGGATTTTCGAGAAACCTGCGTGCAAAACTTTTTAAGAATGTTCAGGGATTTTCCTTTGACGAAATGGACAAATTTGGAACAGGTTCCCTTGTTACCCGTTTAACTACGGATGTTACCAACTTACAGAACATGTACCAGAACGTAATCCGTTCAATGGTCCGCGCTCCGCTTATGATGATAACCGGAACCGTTATGGCCTGCTTTATAAATCTGCGGCTGGCAGTCCTGTTTTTTATTGCAATTCCGCTTCTTGCTTTCATGCTGATTTTTATTGCTTCCAGGGCATATCCGAAATTCCAGATAATGTTTAAAAAGTACGACAGACTGAATACTGTAGTTCAGGAAAGCTTAGTAGGAATCCGCGTTGTAAAAGCCTTTGTCCGCGGAGACCATGAACGTAAAAAGTTTGAAGAAATTGCAGGCAAAGTCCGCGATTCCCAGGTAAGTGCAGAAAAAATCGTAATTTTAAACGCACCAATAATGAAATTTGTAATTTACATGTGCATTATTTCTACTTTGTGGTTTGGTGGAAATATGGTTATTACTGCTTCCATGAAAACCGGCGAACTTGTAAGTTTTTTAACATATGTAACCCAGATTTTGATGAGCCTTATGATGCTGAGCATGATGTTCGTTCAGTTTATTTTGTCGAGGGCTTCCGTAAAGCGTGTTGTTGACGTTCTTTTGCAGCCAATGAAAGAAAGCGACACAGAAGAAAATTCTGGCGATGTAAAAAACAGCCTGGAAGTAAAAAACGGCGAAGTTGAATTTTGTCATGTCTGGTTTTCTTACGACGGCAGAAAAGATAACTGCGTACTTTCTGACATCAGCTTAAAAATTCCTTCCGGTTCAACTGTCGGTATTATCGGTGGAACTGGTTCTTCTAAAACGACACTTATTTCTCTAATTCCCCGTCTTTACGACTGTCTTGAAGGAGAAGTAAAGGTTGGCGGAATTGATGTTAAAAATTACAGCTATAAAAAATTAAGGCAGGCTGTTGCCCTTGTTTTACAGAAAAACGTTCTCTTTAGCGGAACGATTGAAGAAAACCTGCGCTGGGGAAACGAAAACGCAACCCAGGAACAGATCGAAAATGCCTGCAGGGCAAGCGATGCCCACAATTTTATTGTTGAACTGCCTGACGGCTACAAAACTGAATTAGGGCAGGGCGGCGTAAATTTAAGCGGTGGACAAAAACAGCGTCTGTGCATTGCCCGTGCCCTGTTAAAAGAACCAAAGGTTTTGATTCTGGACGATTCAACAAGTGCGGTAGATACGGCGACAGATTCAAGAATCCGCAGTGCATTAAAAGAAACCCTGAGCGGAACTACAAAACTTATAATTGCCCAGAGAATTTCTTCCGTGCAGGATGCAGATTTTATTGTTGTTCTTGATGACGGAAAAATAAACGGAGCAGGAACTCACGAAGAACTTTTAGCTTCAAATAAAATTTATAGAGAAGTATACGATTCACAGCAGGGTCAAAACTAGCGGAGGTCTGAAAACAAATGCCACCTGTAAAAATGCGGGGCGTTCAGCGTCCTAATCATACCGGAAAAACAATCCTCAGGCTTTTATCTTACATGAAGGCTTTTAAATTTTTATGGCCGCTTTTATTTATATGCATCGTTCTTACAGCCGGTGCTGAAGTTTATGGAACATATCTTTTAAAGCCTGCCGTAAACGACTACATTGTGCCGTTTATCGGTAAGTACAATCCGGATTTAACCGGTTTTGCCTTCCTTATACTCAAACTTGCCGTAATTTATGCAGTCGGTTCAATTTGTACGTTTGTAAGTCAGCGGCTTTTGTTAAAAATTTCAACTTCAACACTTTACAATATCCGCTGCGAACTTTTTGAACATCAGTCAAAACTTCCTTTGCGATATTACGATTCTCATCCGCACGGCGTTTTAATGTCTTTGTACACAAACGATACAGACACATTGCGCGATATGTTCAGTCAGAGTATTCCCCAGCTTTTGACAGGAGTGTTTCAGGTAACCGGAATATTCTTTATGATGCTTTTTTTAAGTATTCCTCTTACTCTTGTAATGCTTTTAACCGTTGCAGGAATTATGGTTTTGAGTGCAAAAATCGGAAAACTCAGTGCAAAAGCTTACAGAAGCCAGCAGGACAATATTGGCGAAGTAAACGGTTATATTGAAGAATTGATTGAAGGGCAGAAAGTTGTAAAGGTTTTTACCCGCGAACAGCAGGCAAACGCACGCTTTAAGGAATTAAACGACAAACTCTGTTCTTCAGGAACCCGGGCTTCTACATATGCAAACATCTTAGGCCCGATTATGAACAATCTTTCGCATTTTCAGTATGCGCTTATTTCTGTTTTTGGTGCCTTCCTTGTTATCAGCGGTTATATGGATCTTGGAACAATTGCAAGTTTTCTGCAGTCAACCCGCGAATTTTCCCGTCCTCTGGGACAATTGAGCCAGCAGTTCAATTCAATTTTAAACGCACTTGCCGGTGCAGAACGCATTTTTAGTGCAATTGACGAAAAAATTGAAGAAGACCGTGGCGATGTAACTCTCGTAAATGCATACGAAGCAACTTTTACAGTTAACGGCAGAAAAGAAAAGCGCCTCGTTCAGTCTTTTGCGCCTACCGGCTCATGGGCATGGAACTGCCACGACATTAACCGTCTTAAAAAACTTCAGGGCGAAGTTATTTTTGACCACGTTAATTTTTCTTACGATGGACGAAAGCAGGTTTTAAAAGACATAAACATTCATGCAAAGCCTGGGCAGAAAATTGCCCTTGTCGGTTCTACAGGTTCCGGAAAAACAACAATTACAAACCTTTTAACTCGGTTTTATGACATAGAAGAAGGTCAGGGGCTTATTACCTACGACGGAATTCCAATAAAAGACATAAAAAAAGCTGATTTAAGACATTCGCTTTCCATGGTTTTACAGGATACTCATCTTTTTTCCGGTTCAATAATGGAAAATATCCGCTACGGAAAACTCGAAGCAACTGATTTTCAGGTTTACGAAGCTGCAAAACTTGCCAATGCAGACAGCTTTATCCGCCATCTTCCAAACGGATTTGACACAGTCATAAAAGGCGACGGTTTAAATTTAAGTCAGGGTCAGAGGCAGTTACTGGCAATTGCCCGGGCTGCAGTAGCAGATCCTCCGGTTTTAATTCTTGACGAAGCTACAAGTTCAATCGATACCCGCACGGAATCTTTAATAGAAAAAGGCATGGATTCTTTAATGGCAGGGCGCACGGTTTTTGTAATTGCTCACAGACTTTCTACAGTCCGCAATGCAGACTGCATAATTGTTCTTGAGCACGGTTCAATAATCGAGAGGGGAACTCACGAGCAGTTAATGCAGAAACAGGGACGTTACTACCAGCTTTATACAGGTGCCTTCCAGCTTGAATAGTTTTTTAGGACGTATTTCCGGCTTTGCGCAGTTCCGCTGTTCGCTTCATTCTTCTGACAGGAGGTCAGAAGAACGCCTTCGGCGCTGCTCCAATCCGGCGTAGTTTTCTTAATAACAAAAAATAATTTGTTGCCTTAAAATTTCACATCTATACTGAATTCAACATAGAAATGAAAAATAACGTCAGAGACGGCAGGAAAAATTGAAGTGCATGCTTTTTTGTTTTTGTACTCCTGTGCTGCCGCTAGTGTGGAGTTTCTATATGGAGGATTCTATGAAAAAAATTTTAGGCATGTTGTGTGCATCATTAGTTGCTCTTTCTCTTGTTTCCTGCGGAAAAGGCAAAAGCGGATCCGGTGAACTGGTAGTTTACGGTTCCTGCGAAGAAGAATATCTTGCTGCTGCCTGTGCTCAGTTCGAAAAACTTACTGGAGTTAAAACAACTTATCAGCGGCTTTCTACCGGCGAAGTTTTAACAAAGATTGAAGAAGAAAACGGCAAACCTTCTGCCGACGTATGGTTTGGCGGTACAACCGACCCTTATAATGAAGCTGCTGCAAAGGGACTTCTTCTTCCTTACGAAGCAAAAAATGCAAAACATCTTGTCGGTCAGCAGTTTAAAGATGCAAACAACAACTGGTACGGAATCTACCGCGGAATTCTCGGATTCTTCTGGAATAAAGAAGAAATGTCCCGCTTAAACCTTGATCCGCCAAAAGACTGGGACGACCTTACAAAACCTGAATACAAAGGTCTTATTTCTTTTGCAAACCCTAACACAGCCGGAACAGGAAAACTTATCGTAAATACAATGGTTCAGCTCAAGGGTGAAAAGCCTGCAATGGAATATTTTGCCAAGGTAGACAAGAACATTGCTCAGTACACAAAATCCGGTTCAGGTCCTTCAAAACTTGTTCCAAAGGGAGAGGTTGTAATTGGAGTTGGATTCCTTCACGACGTTGTTTATCAGATTGTAGATAACGGTTACAACAACATTGGTCTTACAGCACCTGCTTCTGGAACTTCTTACGAAATTGGTGCAACTGCAATTTTTAAAGGTGCAAAGAATGAAGAAAATGCTAAAAAATGGATTGAATTTGCCCTTTCTCCAGACTGCGTAGACCTTGCACAGAAAAACGGTTCTTATCAGTTCCTCGTAATTGACAATGCTGCTCCGGTTGATGTTGCAGTAAAAGCCGGCCTCGATAAAATCGAAACAATGAACTACGACTTTAACGATGCAAAAGCAAACGGACCAAAGTATTATTCAGAATTCTTTGAAGTAATTGCCAACGATTCCCGCGTAAAAACCAAGTAAGAAGTTTTATAAATTACAGAGGGCTGGCTGGAGAATCTACCGCCGCATGGCACTGTTTTCTGCCAGTCCTCTTTTTTTAATTACTGATTTTTTGCATCTTTGGAGTTTATATGACAGGTCAGGGAAAATCTCTCGACAGAAAAAAATTACTTGCGGATCCTGTTATGGTTGCAGCAATTGCCGGTATTTTTCTGTTTTTGTTTTTATTCATTTTGTATCCGCTTGCAATTCTGTTGTCGGATAGTGCCGTTGTAGAAACAGAAAACGGCACGGGCTTTGGAATCGGCAACTTTATCCGGATCTTTAAAATGACAACTTTCCGTAAAGCCATTTCTAATACGCTTTTTTTGGGAATTATTTCCGGTTTTGGAGCAACGGTTATTGGATTTCTGTTCGCCTATGTTGACGCTTACGTTGATACAGGTTCCAGACTTGTACGAAAACTTTTTAATGTAGTTTCAATCCTGCCTGTTGTTTCTCCTCCGTTTGTTCTTTCTCTTTCTGCAATTTTTTTATTTGGACGTACGGGGCTTGTAACCCGCACATTCTTAAATTTAAATGAATCTCATCTTTACGGCTGGCGCGGAATTGCACTTGTTCAGATTTTAACGTTCTTTCCAGTCTGCTACATGATGTTAAAAGGTCTTTTGCGTAATATTGATCCTTCTCTTGAAGAAGCTGCTCGCAATATGGGAGCTGGCCGTTTTAAGGTTTTTCAGACAGTAACACTTCCGCTTTTGCTGCCGGGGCTTGGAAATGCCTTTCTTGTTTCTTTTATTGAATCTGTTGCAGATTTTGCAAATCCTATGATTATTGGCGGAAACTACGACACTTTAGCAACTTCAATTTATCTGCAGTTGACCGGTGCTTACGATAAATCAGGAGCTACTGCAATGGCTGTAGTACTCCTCGTTATTTCAATGGGACTGTTTATCCTTGAACGCTACTGGCTGGAGCGAAAGTCAGTTGCAACCTTAACAGGAAAGGCAACCCGTTCACGTCAGCTTATGTCAGATAAGAGCGTGCGTTATCCTTTAGTAACTGTCTGCACTCTTATTACGATTTTTGTCCTTATAATGTATGCCCTTGTTCCTCTTGGTTCGCTTTTTAAGCTCTGGGGGCGGGATTACAGCCTTTCTTTAAAGTGGTATCAATATGTTTTTAAGAACCGCGGATACAGGGTTTTTACGGATTCCATGCTGCTGTCGCTTATAGCTTCTCCTGTAACGGCCTTGCTTTCCATGATTATTGCCTACCTTGTCGTAAAGCGGAAATTTCTGGGTAAGGGGCTTATGGAATTTGTTGCAATGCTTGCAATGGCAGTTCCTGGAACTGTTTTGGGCGTTGGATTTATCCGTGGCTTTAACTCAGGACTTTTCCATACAGGTTTTATGTCTGGTTTATACGGAACCGGAGCAATCCTTGTAATTGTATTTATTGTGCGTTCCCTTCCAATCGGAACCCGCTCAGGAATTGCAGCCTTAAGGCAAATTGACAAATCAATCGAAGAAGCGGCCTACGATATGGGGGCTGATTCCGGAAGGGTTTTTGCAACGGTTACGCTTCCTCTTATAAAGGAAAGTTTTATTTCCGGCCTTGTAACAACCTTTGTTCGTTCCATTACGGCAATTTCTGCAATCATTCTTTTGGTTACGCCAAAATATCTTCTTATTACGGTAAGAATCAACGAATTTGCAGAAAAAGGCGGATATGGAGTTGCCTGCGCGTATGCAACAATCTTAATAATCATTACATACGCAGCAATCTGCATAATGAACTTAATTTTAGGCAAAATCCGGACAACAAGATGATTATTTAACATAAGAGTTTTATTAATAAAATAGACGGTTTATTTGAATTTTATATGAAAGAATGGCGAGTTTATTTGTAAAGAATTGCAAATAGCCGTAGGAGAGGTTCTGACACAAACGCATTCTGAGCGAAGCGAAGCA
>CAVEBK010000054.1:0-15239 GCA_963613915.1 uncultured Collinsella sp. | reverse complement strand
TTTAGAAAAAGACTGGATTGACTACCCGGTTTTAACTATCAGTTTTGGCGGAAACAGCTTTTATAATTCTGAAATTTTAAAAAGCCATTTAAATTATGTTCTTTCAGAATTTGAGCAGAAATATCAGATTCAATCTTCTAATTCAGACGATTTTGGAAGTAGACTAGGAAAAATCATAAAGACAGCCTTTGAACAAACAAAACTCCCTGTCGTAATTTTAATAGATGAATACGACAAACCAGTTTTAGACGCACTTTACACAGAACACGAAAACAATAACAGGGAAATTTTACGGGTATTTTACAGTCCGCTAAAAGACAGCGACCAGTATATAAAATTTCTGTTTATAACAGGCATTACCCGCATTAGCCACATGAATATTTTTAGCGGATTAAATCAATTAAATGATATTTCCTTAAATGCAAATTATTCTTCTATCTGTGGAATCAGCGAAACAGAACTTGACCAGTATTTTGAGCCGGAAATAAAGGAACTCAGCCAGGTTCAGGAAATGTCCCTAGAAGAAACAAAAGCAGAACTTGCCAGAATGTACGACGGGTATCATTTTTCACCAAATAGCGAAGGCATTTACAATCCGTTCTGCCTTTAAAAATGTTTAAGCGAATCTGACTTTGGCTCTTACTGGGTCGAAAGCGGCACTCCTTCATTTTTAGTAAAAACCTTACAGCATCAGCCGTTCCAGCTTCTTTCAATTATGGACGGCCGCACAGCAACAGAAATTCAATTTAAAGACTACGACCCGGACAGCAAAAATATGTTGCCAGTAATTTACCAAAGCGGCTACCTGACAATCAAAGGTTTTGAAAAAAAAGGAAGACTTTACTCATTAGAATTTCCGAACAAAGAAGTTCAGGACGGATTTTTAAGCGCAGTTCTGCCAAAGTTTATAAGCGTTCCAGATGACGATTTAGGACTTTCTGTAGAATATCTTCGCCCGTTGTAAGCGAAATGCAGTCAATTTTTGGCAGAAGCGACATTATTCTAACAACACAGCCAGACGTTTACATTTTTGAACTAAAGACAGTTCCGACACAGGATTTTGAAAAGGCTGTGCAGGAAGCACTGGAGCAAATAGAAAAAAATGCTATGCAGAGCGTTATTTTGTAAGCAAAAAAACAACTCACAAAGTCGCCCTGATTTTTGCAGACGGCGCAAGCGGCGTTTTAGGCTGGAAAGAATTTTTGGCCTAATTTCTAGTTTTCGACGAGAGGCAATTTGCTGAGTTTTTGTTGAAACTTGACGTTCGTTCTTTTAATATAATTACAAATAAATGGAGAAATTATGGCAAAAACAATTGCAAAGCTTGTAGTAAAAGGTGTTATTCAGGAAAAAAATGACACTTACAGTCAGGAATGGATTCTTAAAGAATTAAAAGAACTTACAAAAAATAAAAAAAATGCAGGACTTTTACTTTATATCGACTCTCCGGGAGGCGGAGTTTACGAATCTGACGAAGTTTACAACGCAGTCTTAAAATACAAGGAAGAAACAAAACGCCCGGTTTACGCCTACTTTGCTTCTCTTGCAGCAAGTGGCGGCTACTATATCGGCTGCTCTGCAGATAAAATTTTTGCAAACCGTAACACGCTCACAGGCTCAATCGGTGTTATTGCAGGCCGCTTTGTAGATTTAACAGAACTTATGAAAACTCACGGAATCAAAAGCGAAACAATTCATGCCGGCCGCAACAAAGTAATGGGAAATTTTACAGAACCGGTAACCGAAGAACAAAGAAAAATCATGCAGACAATTGCAGATGAATGTTACGAACAGTTTACAGGCCTTGTTGCGCAAAGCCGCAAACTCCCGCTCGAAAAAGTAAAGGAGTTAGCCGACGGAAGAATCTACACAGCAAAACAGGCTCAGGAAGCAGGACTTGTAGATAAAGTTCTTACATTCCAGGAAGCCCGGGAACTTATTTACCAGGAAGTTTTTAATGACAAAGATTACAAAGAGGAATTAGAAGAACACAAATATAAAGCAAAAGTTCCTCTTTTTAAGAAATTCTTAAAAAACACCTGCGTTCCGCTCGACACAACTTCAATTCTTGCAAAAGCAGCACTAAAGTCTACGCAAATGCCGTTTCCAGCATATTTTTACGACTCAGGAAGATATTAATTTTTTCCACAGAAAATTCAGCTTTTCAGGCAGCCGGTTTTAATTCACCTAAAGAATCTGTAAGAATATTATTTTTCTTACAGATTTTTTCTGCCCTTTTACAGTAGAATAAAGTCGTGAACATTCTTTTTTATTCAACTTCTTCCAGCATTTTTGACGCACAGACTGCAATTACTAAAAGTTTTCCTTCCTGCGCAGCTGAATTTGAACAGCTTGCTCAAAAATATCCGGAACATTCTTTTATAATTGCAACACAATTACCGGGAATGTTTCTTGTAGACACAGAAGAGCAGACAATTTTTCCAAAAGCAGAAAATATCCGCTATGAACTTATTTCTTTTGATGAAGAAAACAAAATAGCAGACTTTTTAACTTCACTGAATCCGGACATTGCAATCGCTTCAACATTTTATGTCACTCCATTCGACTGGCTCACAGCAAAAGACGCCCTCGTTGCAAAATATTTAAGGCAAAATGGAATAAAAACACTCTGCCACAACTTAAACACCGCCCTCGCCTGTTTTGACAAATGGCACACACACACAACACTCGAACAGCTTGGCATAAACGTTCCAAAGGCATTATATGTAAACCATTCACTTTTTATAAATGCAGGCAACAGAAAAACCGTTAAAAGCAATGTTTACAAAACCGCACTTTTAGAACAGATAAAAGAATTAAATTTTCCAGTCGTAATAAAAGACACAACAGGTTTAAGCAGTTACGGAATGGATGTTCTTGAATCCTTTGCCCAGGTTTACGACTGGCTGAAATCAAAAAAGTTCACTTCTGACAGAATAATCGAAGAATTTATAAAAGGTGAACAGTTTGGCGCAGAACTCGAAGCCGTTTACGACCAGCCGACAGACACTTTCAACTATCAGATTCTTCCGCCGTTTATTTTCAGCGTAAACAAATACGGAATCACTTCTCCAAAACAAAGCATAAAGGCAGGCCCGGTTACAGCAGAGCGCTATAAATTGCAGGAATTAAATTCAATGCTTTTAAAAATTGCAGAAAATTTAAATTTCCAGGGACTCGCCCAGTTTGACCTTGTTTTTAACGGCACAAAATGGTTCGTAATCGAAATAAATCCGCGTCTTTCAGGCCTGACACATTCATGCAACGCCATGAAAAACATTTTTATGGGTGAACGGCTTTTTTCTCTTTCAGGACTTTCAAAAAAACAGGCAGAACCACAAAATTTTGTCTTAAACATTAAACTTTCTCTTTTAGAGGCTGATGAACTGTCCGAACTTTCTGCTTTAACATACATAAAGCACATTTATCAGATCGAAAATAAAAAAGCCCTGCAGCTGCGCGAACGCGGTTACTGCGAAGTGATTCTTTGTGCAGAAACAAAAGCGGAACTCGAACAAAATCTCGACGATTTATACAAAAAATTTACAACAAAAATAGAAGAATCGTTTTACAAAAAAGCAAAGGAACTTTTAAATAAGCTTTAAGTTCCGGGCGCATTTTTCCTGCGGAAAAACCGGGCTTTCCGTGGTTCCGCTAATCGCTGCATTGGGCTGACATTCTGTCAGCCCAACGCCTTCGGCGCCACTCCAATCCCATTGCGCTTTTATTCTGCGTTGTCTATATTTCCAAAATCGCAGACTGCGTTTAAAATATTTGCGTGTTCTAAAAGTTCAAGATTCTTTTTTACCTTTTTAAAGATTTTTATTTCGCCGTAACCGTTTCCACCGCCTAAAACCTTAAGCAGTTTTTTTCCGCCCTGAGGCAATTCGTAGTCACGGACAAGCATTTGAGAAGTTCTGGCAAAAATATCAATGTCAATTACAATTTTTTTTCTGTGAATACTTACTGACCAGTGCAGTTTTTCACCTTCTGAATCTGCCGGCATCTGCGTGCAGCTGTGAATTTCTGTATAACGGTTAAAAAAAGAATTTCCTGCAAAAACAAGTCTTTTGCCTTCAATTTCTACAAAAACACTTAAGCGTCTGTCAAATTCACCTTCAACACAAAATGCAGACTTTGCAAGAGTTCTTCCTGAAATCGAACTTGTAAGATTAGACGAAGACAAATGAAAAAACGGATTTACAGGTTCAATTCCCCAGGATTTATCAACATATCCGCATGAACTCCTTGGAACAACAGTGTATTCAACATCGTCAAGTTCAACACTGCCAGCAAAAACAGTTTTTACGCCAAGAGGCACAAGTACATTTTTTTTACTGTTCCATAAAACCGGGCTTTCGATATTTTTTTCAAAATGCAGGTTCCATTTTATTTTACCTGCAGAACAAAGTAACTCCGGTCGTTTTCTCAAATCTTCTGCACTAACTTCTATCTGACCGCAGATTAAATCGCAGCCAAAAGTACAGTTTTCGATTTTTACAGCCTGTTCATTTTTTACAAAAGAAAGATTTCCACTTGCCTTAAAACTGTTAATCTGTTTTCCGTCTGCGCCAAAAACACCAGCCTTTACAAGTGCATAACTTGGAACAAAAGAAACTTCTTCTGCTGCGCTCTGGGCTGCAAGAGTTCCTGCAAGCGCATACTGTAATTCAGAATTAGAAAGTTTTAACTGTGACTTCTGGGCAATTACCGGTTCTTTAGGAGATACAAGCGGATTAACATAGTAAAGTTCAATAAAAAAAGTTTTCTGATTACCAGTTGCCCGGTCAATTCCTGTAAAAACATAACGCCAGTGTTCAAAACCATTACGGCGCAACTTTCCTTTCAGTAAGTAATTATCGAAACGCTTATTCTTTTTTGACAAATCCATTAAAACACCCGTACATTGCAAAAAACTTAAACTTTTTTTCTTTTTTAAATTTCGGCAAGGCAATAAAAGTGTTTTAGTGTTATTTAAAAATTTTATTCAGGGTTTTATCAAAATCCTCTTTTTCCTGAGGAAAATTATCATCAAGATATTCAAAGCATTCAACTGCAGCTTTCTGAACATGCTCATACCAGATTTTATAAAGTTCCGGTTCAAAATTATCGCTTGGATATGGCGCTCCCTGAATATCAGAAACCAGCTGGCGCATCATTTTTATACATGTTTCAAACTTTTTATTCATTTTATATATTCCTCCCCAAGATTAAACTTTTCAAACTAAAAACATGCACACTTTGTTTTAAGCAATGCAGGCACTCGTTTATTATAAAGGCAAAACCGTTTTTTCTCCATTTAAAGCTTCGTTATCGCATCCAATTATAACACTATATTTTTCTGTGCAGGAAAATTCATACAGTTTTTTAAAACACTCTTTAAGCTGCTCGCTCGTACATTGCAAAAGTTCCAGAAGTTTATTTTCTCTGTCGCGCTCGTCAATTGCATAAAGCGTGCGGATAAGTGCAATATTTCCGCGTGAACGTGGCGTTTTTGGCGTTACAAAATGAGAATATGTTCCCATTACAGCTTTTTCAACTTCTTCCTGACTAAAATCTTTTTTACTTGCTTCTTTTAAGCATTCTTCAAAAACAGCATTAGTTTTTTGAGGAGAAGGATCCCTGTAAGACGCAAAAATCAAACTGCCTGTTGTGGAATCAAGATCGCAGAACGCTCCGTATGCCCCACCAATTGTGCGTACTTTTTCCCACAAAAGAATATTAGAAAGCCAGTGGCAGCAGATTTCCATAATGGCGTTTCCTTTTTGTGCATAAGGAATTGTCTTAAAGGACTCGCAGGCAAAGCCAACCTGACCGGGAATTATTATATTTTCTTCTTTTGCAAAAGGAGCTTCCTGTGGAAGATCAGTCTGTTCAATAAAATCATTTTTATTTACTGAGTTAGAATCTTTTAAAGTCTTTAGCCCGATATTTTTTGCAAACTGACTGAAAAGCGGCATTTTTTTATTAAGAACTTCTTCTTCCGCAATAATGTGAATAAATCCACCGCCGTTTTTTATCTGTGTAAAAATACGGTTAAACACTTTTGAATTTTCTTTCTGCGGTTTTTCAGAAAGTTCGTGGAGAATATAAAGCTGGCTTATTCCATTTAAAAGTTCATCAACAGCTGCTACCTTAGAAGTCTGCCTTAAAGAACGCAGCATTGCATACTGATGCCCAGCCGGAAGAATGCTTGAATCAAAGTCGTTACGGCTTTCTACTGCAATATCCTTTAATCGCTTTAAATCATCAAAACAAACAAGGTTTATATTATCCTCTAAAAGCTGCAGACCTTTTTCTAAAAGTTCGTCTAAAACCTTCAGGCGGAATATAATCCAGTCCCTGCCGGTAAAATTATTTTCCTTAATAAAACTTTCATTGTTTTTTGTATGCGGCATTTCGTTTGTAAGGACAGAGCAGGTAATTCCACCTGTGTAAAGGGCACATTCACTTGCCGCTTCGCTCCAGTTTAACTTTCCCCAGCCGCAATCGCAGACTGTATCAGCAAATAACGAAAGATATTTATAATCTTCTGCCGGCAAAACATCAGCAGGAAAGCCTACTGAAAAATACGTAATTCCGTTTGTGTTTTCTTTGCTCAAAAAACAGTCAACTGGGCTTAAATCCGCGCCTTCGATTTTTGTTTTTTGTAAAGAATAATTATCCGAAACCCGCTTTCCTTCTATTATAAAATCTTTTGGATGCAGATGCGGCAGGCACGAAGCGTCATCTTTCACAGACTGAAAAGCATGGAGTTTTTTAGTCTGTTCAATTAAAGCCTCTTTTGTTGTCTGTGCCATAAGTTCTTTTATAATTTTTTTTTCTGCACGTTTACGTTCAAAGGTGAATTTCTTTGAAGGCTGAATTTCTGCCACAACGTAATTCTTGTTTTTTAAAAAGAATTTTTCGATTAACTTTTCTAAATAATGAGAATCGCTTTCTATTTTCTGTCTTACCTGCTCAAGAACGCTTCTTAAATTAAATGATTCTTCAATATTGCGCCCGTAGAGCCACGCGTTTATCGGCTGCAGCATAAGTTTTGTTGCATAAGGTCCGTGGCTTCGCTTTATTTCTCTGTGCAAGAACTCAAGACTCATCAATGTTGAATCAATGTCGCTTTTTTCTATTCCTTCTTCTGCAATTCTTTTTAAAACAGAAAAAACTAATTCTTCTACTTTTTTTGAATTTCCTTTTTTTACACCGCGAAGTCCAACCGTAAAAATCGTATTAAAAAGGCCTTCAAGTCCGATTCCTGGAGCCGTATCTTCTCCAAGTTCACTTTCTGTAAGGGCTTTCTGCAAAGGTGAACCGTCGTGATTCAGCAAAACATTGGTTAAAAAGATTTTTTCAGTCCGCTCAAAAGCATTTGTATCCTGGCCTAAATTCCAGGTTAAATAAACGACAGGCTTTTTTTCGTTTGTATCGCCGCACGGACCGTCTGCATTTATAAAAAGCGGGTCGCTTAAATCATCACTTTTTACGTATTCAAGATGAGTTTTTAAAATATCTTTTTTTACTTCAGGCGACCAGATAAAGTCTGGCCTGCACTCTTCTAATCTGTCTAGAAAATTCTCCTGTAAAAAATCAAGCTGCTTTGAAGTTTCAATATTTCCGTACAAAAAAACAAGACAGTTTTCAGGTCTGTACCAGCTTTTGTGAAATTCCAGATATTCTTTATAAGTAATCGAAGGAATCTCCAAGGGATCTCCGCCGGAATCTTTTTCGTAAATTGAATTTTTTAAAAGGGCCCGCAGAGGAATGTCCATTGCAACGCTTTCAAAAGAAGAATAAACGCCCTTCATTTCGTTGTAGACAACGCCCTGGATCGAAGGAATTCCGTTTGCGTCGAGTTCTAACCGATGTGCTTCCTGATTAAAAATTTCTTCGGAAAGCTTTGGAAAGAAGACGGCGTCTCCATAAACATTCATCAGATTAAAATAATCTGCTTCAATCGTAGAACTTGCAGGGTAAACAGTTTTATCGGCAAAGGTTGCAGCATTTAAATATGTTTTTACACTCTGATTAGAAAGCTGTGTGAACGGGTCTTTTAAAGGATAACGCTCAGAACCGCACAAAACAGAGTGTTCCATAATATGAGCCGCACCATTGCCCCTTTTGTTCGGTGTCCTGAAAGTAAAGGAAAAAAGATTTTCTGTTTCGTCGTTAAAAAGGTGAAGAACTTCGAGTCCCGTTTTTTTGTGGCGCAGATAAATTGCCGTTGAGTGATAGTCCTTTAATTCAAAAACATTTAAAACATTAAAACCTTTGTGGTCACTGCCTTTTTCAAAAACATTATTAAACATAAACTTCGTCATCCCTGCCCTTTATAATCAATTTTCCTTCTTCCCACGAACGGCGCATAAATGCAAAAAATATAGAAGTTTCTTTTTCTACGTCAGCTTTCCGCATAGGAGAATGCCGTTCTTCTTCGTCTAAAATCTGTGCTTTACGATTTTGCGAAACATTAGAAAGAATTTTATTTCTGAAATCTTCTTTTTTAGAATGAATTAAAAATGCAATAGACTCGTCGCTCATCTGCTGCAGCTTTTTTTGAATAAACTTATCGTCTGCGTTTACAATGTCATCAATCGTAAAAAGCCGCTCACGCAAATCTTCGCTCAAAGCAGGATCTGTTGAAGAAATCTGATTTAACAGTTTTTCTTCGCTTGAACTGTCCATCTGCTTTAAAATTCCTGCAAGAATATTTTTTCCGTCAATTGAATCCGACTTTTGAGTTATAAGCGAATTCATTTTTTTCTGCATTGCTTCGTCAATTCTTGCAACTACTTCTGGATCCATTTTTTTTAATTTTGCAAGGTGAAGAATCAGATCTTTTTTTTGAGCTTCCGGCAGGGTCTGAATATAGGCAGCCGCCCTTTTTGCAGGCAGGTTTGAACACACAAGAGCCCTGACCCACGCACTTTCGTCTTTTAATAGGGCATCGAGTTTTTCCGGATCTGCTTCGCTTAAATAATTAAAAGGTTTTCCGTTTTTAAAAGGAACTGCCTTTTCTAAAACTTCTCCCGCTTTCTGAGAACCAAAGGCTTTTTCAAGAATATTACGCGCAGTGTTTACGCCGCCGTTTTCGCGGGCACGGTCTGTAAGGGTTTTGAATTCTTCAAAAATCTGTTTTTTTTCTGATTCGTCAATGGAACGGATTGTAGTAATTTCAGGAATTATTTTTTCAACCTGCTCCGGACTTAAATGTGGAAGAATCTTTGCAGCTTCGTCCACACCAATGAGCATTAAAAACTTTGCAACCCGGCGGTAAACGCTGTCTTTTCCGTCTTTCTGGGGCGGACTGACCGGAACTTTTAAGAGTCCGCCGTTTTTTATTGCCTCTTCTGTAATTGCGCTGTGCATGTAAGAAGCGTTTTGTTCGTTAGCAGTATTTGACTTTGTAAATGTTTTTTCCAGAGGAACTGCTTCAAATGCTTTTTTGTTTTTTGAGTCGTTTAGGTCTTTTGAATTCTTTGTGTTCTGAACAACGGGATTTGAATAGATTCTTTCAGGCTTAAAAGGCTTTACGGTTTTCTGTTCTTTTTTAAGCTCTTCGCTTAACAGTTTACTTGCAGGATTGTCTGCATTTTTATCTGTTTTTACCGTATTTTTTGAATATGCCTTAAGTTCAAAGTCTGAAAGTTTCATCTATTTTTTCTTTCCAAGATAAGCCTCGCGTACAGATTCATTTTTTAAAAGTTCTTCGCCGCTTCCCTTTAATACGATTGAACCTGTTTCAAGAACATAGGCAACATCTGCAACCTGCAGGGCCATATTTGCATTCTGTTCAATCAAAAGAATCGTTACGCCAGTTTTATTGATTTCTTTTATTATATCAAAAATCTGCTGAACGATAAGGGGGGCAAGACCTAAAGACGGTTCGTCAAGCATTAAAACTTTTGGACGGCTCATTAAAGCTCTTCCTAAGGCAAGCATCTGCTGCTCTCCACCGCTCAAAGTTCCTGCATACTGCCAGCTTCTTTCTTTTAAGCGAGGAAAAAGTGCATAAACTTTTTCTATGTCACTTTCAATTCCAGCCCTGTCTTTTCTTAAATAAGCTCCAATCTTAAGATTTTCCAAAACAGTAAGGTCACTAAAAACATGTCTTCCTTCAGGGCTTAAGGCAATTCCAGTTGAACAGATTTTATCGATTTTCTGACCGGTTAATTCATTTCCGTTAAAAGAAATTGAACCGCTTTCTGCCTTTACAAGTCCGCTGATTGTTCTTAACAGGGTTGATTTTCCAGCTCCGTTTGCTCCAATCAGGGTTACAATTTTTCCATCAGGAACTTCAACATCAACACCACGGAGAGCCTTGATTCCACCATAAGAAACATGAAGGTCTTTTATACTAAGCATTTTATTCCTCCGACTCCCCTAAATATGCACTGATTACATCAGGATTATTCTGAACTTCCTGTGGAGTTCCGCTTGCAATCTGTGCACCGAAATTCAATACATAGATTCTGTCAGAAATGTCCATTACAAGATCCATGTGATGTTCAATCATCAAAACAGTTAAATCAAAGTCGTCACGAATCTTCTTTATAAACTGAGTTAATTCAACAGTTTCCTGAGGATTCATTCCAGCAGCAGGTTCGTCAAGCAGCAAAAGGGAAGGCTTTGTTGCAAGTGCGCGTGCAATTTCAAGCCTGCGCTGAAGTCCATAAGGAAGAGAAGTACATTTTTCGTCTTTTACTTCATACAGACCTAAAATCTTTAATAAACGTTCAACTTCTTTTTTCTGTTCTGCTTCTTCGGCGTAGTTTAATCTGAATGTAGCAGAAAAAACATTGCTTGTGCGGCGCAAATGCATTGCAATCAGAACATTGTTAAAAACGCTCTGGCTCTTCCACAGACGGATATTCTGAAACGTTCTTGCAATTCCAAGTTTTGTAATTTTATCTGGAGTCGGCTCAAGATGCCCGTGATACATTCCGTTTTCTTCGCCGGCATAAAGTTTTTTCATCTTTCCACGCGGATGATTTTCTACAATCTTTTTTCCGTTAAAGAAAACTGCCCCGTTTGTCGGAGCGTAAACACCGGTTACAACGTTAAAAGCGGTTGTTTTTCCGGCACCGTTCGGACCAATCAAAGAAACAATTTCACCTTTGTTTACTTCCATATTCAAAGAGCGGACTGCAACGACACCACCAAACTGCATCGTAATGTTTTCGAGTTTTAAAACGTTTTCTGCCATTACTTTGCCTCCGTCAGTGCATTCGCTTTATTTTTTTTATTCTTAAACTTTTTAAAGAAATTCAAAATTCCTTTTATATTGAATTCGCTTTCGCCCATAATTCCTTTCTGGTAAAAAAGAACGATTGCCATGATTGCAACAGAAAATACAACCTTTCTAAAACCAGGACGAAGGAGAGGAACCGTAAAACTTCCAATTTGAATCGTTCTGTCCAAAAAGCGCAGCCACCACTCAGAGCAGGCAATAAACAGGAAAGAAGAAATACAGCTTCCGGTAACAGAACCCATTCCACCGATTACAACAATCAGTAAAATTTCGTAAGTTAAAGCCGACTTAAACTGGCTTGCCTGAATTGTTGTCTGGAACATTGCTAAAAGCGCACCGGAAATTCCGGCAAAAAATGAACTTATTACAAAACTCAGCTGTTTTGTGCGCGCAAGGTTAATTCCCATGGCTTCAGCTGCAATTTCGTCGTCGCGGACAGCTTTAAAAGCCCTTCCATAAGTTGAATTTATTAAGAGCACGATTAAAGCAATGCAGATTGCACTTACAGCAAAATAAAAAAGACAGCTCTGAAAAACCGGATATTTTCTTAAAAGGTTTGAACCATTTGTTACAGCACCGATTTTATCCCACTGAAAAAGTGCTCTGACAATTTCTGCAAACCCAAGAGTTGCAATTGCAAGATAATCTGACTTTAACTTTAAAACCGGCAGACCGATTAAAAAAGCAAAAACTGCAGCTACAACTCCG
Source organism: uncultured Collinsella sp. (assembly GCA_963613915.1). Lineage (GTDB taxonomy): Bacteria > Spirochaetota > Spirochaetia > Treponematales > Treponemataceae > Treponema_D. The sequence continues at coordinate 3,286 of CAVEBK010000054.1, read as the reverse complement.
GCAAGGACAAGGGCAACAGCAACCGGAAGTGTAAACTGAATAAGCCCCCCGTTAAAATACTGATAAACCTGTGCACGCGCAGAAAGAGGAATTGTAAAGATTCCGTAAGTGTATGCACCCAAAAGCATAAAGCCAGCCTGTCCAAGGCTGAACAGGCCTGTAAAACCGTTGAGCAGGTTCATGCTTACTGCAACAAGTGAATAAATTGCACCTTTTTTCAGCACGGTAAACAAAATTGAAGTTCTTGGTAAAACAGCTTCTAAAACTGCAAGTACGACAAACAAAAGGGCTAGCAGAGCAAAGCCAATTAAAAGATTTTTCTTTTCTTTAATAAAATTCATTTTATCCATCATTTTTATTTTCCGCCCTCTTTATTAAACCTTGTCGGTCTTTTTTTCACCAAAAAGTCCCGTCGGCATAAACATAAGTACGATGATCAAAAGAACAAAGGTAAAGGCATCGCTAAAAGTTGTCCAGCCGACACCCTTTATAATGTTTTCGCAGATTCCAATAATAAAAGCCCCGATTACAGCACCGGGAACAGAACCAATTCCACCAAAAACAGCAGCAACAAAAGCCTTTAAGCCAGGCATTCCACCGACAGTCGGAGTTACACCAGGATAGTTGGAAAAGAAGAGAATTGAACCGACAGCCGCTAAAAATGAACCGATTACAAACGTCATGCTGATTACAGAGTCAATTTTTATTCCCATAAGCTGGGCAGTTTCAAAATCCTTAGAAACAGCACGCATTGCCATTCCAATCTTCGTCTTTTTAATCAACAGTACAAGAACGCAAACCAAAAAAATCGTCAGAAACGGAGTAATTACAGTAACGCGTTTTGTAATTGCGCCCATAATTGTAATTGAATCCGAAATCCACGGAATCGGAGGATACTTTTTTAACAATCCGCCGGTAATATAGAGAGCGATATTCTGCAAAAGATAAGACATACCGATTGCCGAAATCATGATTGACATTCTCGGAGCAGTTCTTAAAGGCTTGTAAGCAACCCGTTCAACCGAAAACCCGAGCAGAACAGTCAGCGCAATTGTAAAAATAACAGAAACCCACAAAGGCATAATCGTATACGAATAAACCATTATGAGCCCGGCCGCCATAAAAACGTCTCCATGGGCAAAGTTAATAAGACGCAGAATTCCGTAAACCATCGTGTAGCCGATTGCAATCAAAGCATACTGACCACCGGTCGAAACCCCGGCAAGAAGATACGGCAAATTAGTTTGTAAAAAATTCATTTATTTTTCCAATCAAAAAAAATTAAACGCAAAAAGCGTAGAGATACTCAAAAAAGCATCTGTAAAAGTCTACCAAAAAACGCACAGCTTCTTAATAGATTTTTACTGGTGATTTTTTGTTTTTTTCAGGAGCACAGGCTCACACTCTACCGTCCTTGCGCAGCTCGGTAACCCTCGGTCCTTTCAGGACCGCCTGCGGCGCTGCTCCAGCACGGGCTAAGTTTTTCCGACAAAACCTTCAATAAAAAACATCAGTTTACAAAATAAGTGGCTGCCCGAAAACAGTTCAAGGCAGCCACCTGATTAAACCAATGTTACTTTACGTTCTGCTGAGAAACAAAGTCCCATTTTCCTGTTTCAACGTTTACTTTCTTAATGTAAGCAACGTCGCGGACAGCGTCTCCGATTTCATCAAATGCGATTCCACCAGAAACTCCCTTGTATGTTGTAGAAGGAAGAGCCTTTTTTACATCAGCAGCTTTTACTGAACCGGCTTTTTTCAAAGCTTCGAGGGCTGTGTAGTATGCATCAAATCCCATTGCAGAAACGGCAGCAATTTCGTCGTCTCCACCGTTATTTGTTTTTGCAGTAGCATTTGTGTTAAGGTAGTTTCTGAATCCGTTTACAAAGTCAACAACCTGAGGGTCAGAAGAACCTTCAACAAAGAATGTTGTTACGTATACACCGATTTTTGTTCCCTTTGCAGCAGCAAGGATAACGTTAGAATCCCACGTATCAGAAGCAAGGAGAGGAATTGTAAGTCCCTGAGTGTTAGCCTGTTCAATAATCAGGGCAGCAGCTTCAATGGAAGTTGGAGCAAACATTACGTCAGCACCACAGTTTTTAGCATTTGCAACATAAGCAGCAAAGTCGCTTGTTCCGTCTGGGAAAGTTTCGTAAACAACTTCAATTCCTAACTTTTTTGCAGCTTCGATAAAGTAGTTGCACAAACCTACAGAATAGTCATCACCAAGTTTTGCAAGTGCATAAGCTTTTTTAGCATGGAAAGTTTCTTTTGCAAGATAAGCGTGAACAGAGCCCTGAAACGGGTCAAGGAAGCAGATTCTGAAATAATGATCATTGCCGGCTGTTACCTGAGGGTTTGTACAGGTTACACCGATAGCAGGAATTCCAGCAGAAGCAAATGTATCAGAAGCAGCAATAGAAACCCCAGAACCGTAAGAACCAAGAACTACAGAAACGCCCTTTGATACAAGTTCAGAAGCGGCAGAAACAGCCTTATCGTTAGAAGATTCGTTATCTACGATTTCAAGCTGAACTTTATATTCTGTTCCGCCGACATTTACCGTTGGAGTAATTGAATTTGCGTACTGGATTCCTAAAGTTTCCTGTTTGCCACCAGCACCATTGTCGCCAGATGCAGGTTCAAAAACACCGATTTTTACAGTTGGAGTTTTGTCTCCACAACTCATTAAAAAAGCAGCTGACAAAACGCAAACGGCTGCAGCTAAAACAGTTTTTTTCATTTGAATACCTCTCGAAAAAAATCTAATCGTTAGTCTACCATAGTTATTCAGGGGGAATTTAAAAGAAAAAAGGTCCGCAAATATACTTTCTTGCAGACCTCTTCGCCTAAAAACCAACTAAATAATCAGATATAGTTTTATGTTATCAAAAAAAAAGTTTAACAACAAGTGCAGGGCTGAAAAAAATATTTTCAAAGCTGTTTTTCAGCCCCGCAATTTTTATGCTGCATTACGTTTTGCATCAATTTTTTCTATCCATTTGTCACCGGCATTGTCGATAAAAACAGAAAGAACAGAAAAAACAACAGCAGAAATACAGATAAAAATTAAAGCAAATAACCACAACAACATAATAAGCCTCCAAAAATAAACAGGAATTAAGGGAATGCAGCTGTCTATGAGAAAAGCCTCAAAAGGCTGGTAAATTCAGCATGACATTAATTTTAAGCCTGCCACATTCCCGTTTTTTTTATCTAAAAATCAATACACAACTAATCGTTGTAATTGCGAAAACTGCAAGAACTGCGATAACTCCAGTCA
>CAVEBK010000053.1:0-15367 GCA_963613915.1 uncultured Collinsella sp. | reverse complement strand
CTGTCCCAAAAAACGAACGATTTTTTGGACTCCTTTCTGTCTTAAAATAACGGCACTGGCGGCATTATGGAAGAATCTTACCTTATTACAAATGGGCCGGTCCGCAGTTTTTACAATGAATTTATTGAAAATCTGAATAACTGCTCTCAATTCAAAATCTGTGTGGCATTTATAACTTACGGCGGGCTGCAGGTTCTGCTCGAAACGCTTGAAAGTCTTGAAAAACGAAATATCCCGGGCGAAATTCTTACGACAACCTACAAAGAAATGACGAGTCCGCAGGTTCTTGAACGTCTTTCCAGATTCAAAAACATTCACCTTAAAATTTATGTTCCGCCGACACAAAATGACGGCTTCCATGCAAAAGGCTATCTTTTCCACAAAAACGAAGAAGAATCTCAAAAATGGACTGTCATAATCGGCTCTTCAAATATTACAGGAAGAGCTTTAAAAACAAATGTTGAATGGAATATCTTACAAAACGAAAACTGCGGAGAACTGCAGGAACCAGGCATTTTTACAAAATCAGTTCTGGAGGAATTTGAAACTCTCTGGAAAAGTCCGTGGGCAAAAGAATATTCTGACGATTTTTTAATTTCTTACCGCGACTATCTTTCAAAAGTAAAACGCCAGCAAAAGAGTGAATCAAAACTTTTATTTTCTTACAGCAGTTTTACAAACGAAAAGTCTCATTCAATAATCCAGCCAAACGAAATGCAGGCCGAAGCAATCGTAAAACTTGACAGGCTTAGAAAAACCGGGGCAAAAAAAGCGCTTGCAATTGCCGCGACCGGAAGCGGAAAAACTTATATGTCCGTTTTTGACGCATTGCAGGTAAAGCCAAAACACCTTCTTTTTATTGTTCACAGGGAAGATATCTTAAAAAAAGCTAAGGAATCTTTTGACACAATCTGCTCTGCAACAGAAGAAAATTATTCATCAGGATTTTTTACGGGGAATCAGAAAGACAGAAACTGCAGGTATCTTTTTGCGACCCGCGACACATTAAGCCGCCATTTTAATGAATTTGAAAAAGATGCCTTTGACTACATTGTTCTTGACGAAGCCCACCACGCTTCAAGCGAAAGCTATAAAAATATCCTTGCCCACTTTACTCCAGACTTTCTGCTTGGTCTTACCGCAACTCCGGAGCGAAGCGACAGTGGCGACATATATTCAATTTTTGACAACAATGTAGCTGTAGAAATCCGTCTGCGGGACGCGCTTGCACATGATTTAGTCTGTCCTTTTCATTATTTCGGGCTGACAGATGCTCAGGGAATCGACTATTCAAAAATCAATGCTGAACCGGGAACAGGCAAATATATAGAAGAAATTGCAGATATGCTCATGGTGAACCGTCGTGTTGACTACATAATCGAAAAAATGAATTTTTACGGACATGACGGTGAAAAGGCAAAAGTGCTTGGATTCTGCGCAACTGTAAAACACGCACAATACATGGCAGAAGAATTCAACAGGAGGCTTTCGAAAAACAACGTTCCAGTTGCTATAGCCCTGTCAGGAAATGACAGCGTTGAAGTCCGCGAAAAATATGCACACAGTCTGGAAGATGACAATTCTCCGCTTCAATACATTTTTTCTGTAGATATTTTTAATGAAGGAATTGATATTCCGTCCGTAAATACAGTTCTGCTTCTGCGCCCGACGGAATCTTCTATTATTTTTATACAGCAGCTTGGTCGAGGCTTGCGAAAACTGAACAACAAGGAATTTGTTACAGTTCTGGACTTTATCGGAAACTACAAAAAGTCTTTTTTAATGGCGATTGCACTGAACGGAAAACAGGACTACGACCGCGATTCCTTAAAACTTGAAGTTGCGAACGATTTTGCAGATTTACCGAACGGAACTTACATTCACATGGACAAAATCACAAAAGAGCAGATTTTACGCCAGCTTGAAAACGAAAAATTCATGTCGTTAAAATATATGAAGGAATCTTATCTTTCGTTTAAACATGTATGCGGCGGAAAAGTTCCATTTCTTGTTGATTATTTAAAACACGACGGAAGCGTTGATCCTGTAAGATTCACTCTTTTTAGCCCGAATTACAAAACTTACTTTGATTTTGTCGCATACATTGAAAAAGAAGCACATCCTGAATTTTCTTTAATGAACGAAGATGAATCTTTTAGCCAGCTTATGAAGCTTTTAAGTTTTTATTCGCCTGCAAAACGAGCTGAAGAATGGATTATTGCAGAAACTCTTTTTTATTCAGAAAATCATTCGGCCAGTGTTGAAGAAATTACAGAAAAAGCAGAAAAATATCTTTCTTATGTAAATAAAGTTTCTATTGTTCACGCCTGCAAGACACTTAGCGGAGAATATTTTGACACAAGCGAAAAAACACGCTACGAAAAGGCAGTTTTTAACTTTGACGGTGAGTTAATTTCTTTCAGCAAAAACACAGTTTCTTCCCTTGAAAATTCTGAATTTTCCGCTCAGAAAAAGCTCTGGCTTGAAGACTTGATTCAATACAATTTGCTCCGCTACCAGAACGATTTTGGCTCAGATGATTATTCAGAAAAAGGAAGTCTGCCGTTTTTAAAGCTTTACCAGAAATACACGATGCGTGACACGGCTCTTTTATGCAATTACACAAAAATTCACTCATCTTTCCGCGGGCAGGGGCTTTTAACTTCTGCAAAGCCGGACTACTTTCTGTTTGTAAACCTGCACAAGGACGCGGACATAAAAGATTCAATAAATTATGCGGACAAATTCATAACGCCGCAGCATTTTCAGTGGCAGTCGCCGAACAGCACAAGCCAGGATTCTGAAGTTGGACAAAACCTGATCCGCAACATTGAAAGAAAAATCCGACTGCATCTTTTTGTGCGCAAATTTGAAAAAGTTGAAAACGTAACCCAGCCTTTCATTTATCTTGGACAGGTTTCAACTTTTCCGGACAGCGCAGAAGGCAACAAGCCTATAACAATGAAGTTTGCCCTCAACAACCGTGTTCCCGACGAACTTTTTAACGACTTTATAACCCGCACCGACAAAATGGGAAAAGAGGAATAAATGTAAACAAAACTTCACATTCCCCCTCCCTCCTTCTTATAAAAATTGATTATATAAGAAAACGTTTTTGATAATTTTGTTGATTTTTAATAGTATAATCTGCGTTTTTTTTGTGCCGCACAAGGGATAGTAATGGTCGCGTAGCGAGTGCGCAGCACCGGAGGCGCGTAAGACGCCGTAGCCATGAATAGCCCGGTCTGCCGCCTGCGGCAGATGTGCCCCCCCCCCAAAAAAAATATGGAGAAGTAAAAAAATAAAATGCTTTATACAAAAATCAATTCTGTAAGAAAATTATCTGCACTGTTCTTGTTTTTTACTGCCCTTTTTTCTTTTAACGGCTGCTCTAAAAAAACAGTTATAAAAAGGGCTGAACCTTCTAAAAAAATCGTTATCGGCTTTGATCATTTCAGGCCTTACAGTTACGTAGACATTGACGGAAACTTTACAGGAATTGACGTAGATATTGCAAAACTTGCGTTAAAAAACTTAGGCTACAAAGCAGAATTTAAAACCATTCCGTGGGAAGACAAAGACGAATATCTTGCAAACAAAACAATCGACTGTCTCTGGAGCTGCTTTACAATGACCGGCCGCGAAGATTTATACACCTGGGCAGGGCCTTACCTTTACAGCCGCCAGGTAGTTGCAGTGCGCAAAGACGGCGGAATCAACACGATAGAAGATTTAAAAGACAAACGGGTTGCAGTTCAGTCCACAACAAAGGCAGAAGCAATTTTTCAGAAAAAAGAAAAGTCCCTTGTTCCTGTTCCGGCAGTAAAACAGCTTAACACAATGTCTTCTACCCAGGAAATTTTTGCAATGCTGAGAAAAGGCTATGCAGACGCAATTGCCGGCCACGAAGCCTTACTTTCTGAACTCGTAAAAAACGGCAGCGGTGCATATAAACTTTTAAGCGAAAGCCTTTATATGTCTGAACTTGGAGTTGCGTTCTTAAAGGGAACAAATACTGAACTTGCAGAAAATCTTTCTAAAGAAATCGAAAAGCTTAAAAACGACGGAACTATTGACAGGATAGTTGAATCTTACGGTTTAAACGCTCAAAAGGTTGTATGGGGAAAATAAACAAAAAATGAAAGGCAAAATAAAAATAAACATCGCTTTAATTCTTCCGTTTGTGCTGATTTTTCTCTGCATTTCCTGCTTTTTAACATTTACTAGCTTTGACAGAAAAACCTTAATTAAAACAGTAAACGAATCCCTTGCTTTTTCCAAATTAAGAATCAACCGCTATGAATCTTTTATTACGAATGACCGTGTAAAAAGTTTAGTCCGCCTTATAGATAAATCTGTTGAATTAAGTACAGTGTTAAAAGAATCTTCTTTGTCCCAGTCTAAACTTGACTCTTACTTAGAAAACCAGCGTCTCAGCGGTTGCCTTGTTTTAGACAATAACCTTAACATTGTTCTAAAAAGCTCTAAAGATAAAAATGCAGCTGAACAATGGAACGATTTTATTCATGCTCCATACATCAGTGTAATTACAGAAAAAAAAGAAACAACCTGGTCTAAACGCATAACACTGGACGGAAAAGATTATGACATTGCTGCAGTTGCGCGCCAGGATAATCCTGGAATAATTTTTACCTGGACACAAAAAGAAACTACCACCGACGAAAACGGAGAGCTCGTCTTAAAAGGACTTTTTGCAGATTTTCCTTTTAAAAAAGGCGGAATTATTGTAGCCTGCAGGGGAAATTCAATCATAAGCACAAATTCACCTCTTTTAAGAGACAAAACAGGTGAAGAATGTAAAACACTCTACAAGGGAGAATTTGATTCAGACAAAAACGGACTTATCCGTCTTAAAGTACAGGGAAAAAACTGGATCGGAAAGCGCGACACTGCAGAAGATTATGTTCTTTATATGTTCTTTCCAGAATCGCAGGTTTATTTAACGCGGAATGTTGAATCCATTATCTGTACTTTACTTTCCATAATTGTTTACATAGTTTTTATTCTGGGATTGAATATTTCTAAAAAGGGAGTAATTGAACGCGAACAAAACAGGTTAAGGATAATCAATGCAATCGGCCACGCTTATTCTTCAATTACCTTGGTTGACCTTGCAAAACAGGAAATTGAAATTATAAAACGTTCAGCATACGAGCCACAGGGGCAAAAAATAATAACTTCTGTAAACGAATATAAAAAACACCAGATAGAACAGTTTATTGCAGAACCATTTAAGAAAGAATTTATGGAATATCTGGACATGAGCAGTATTGCAGAACGTTTAGAAGGCAATGAATTTCTTTCTTTTACCTGCCAGACGGCAAAAGGCGGCTGGATTCTTTCTTTAATAATTCCTCAAAAGCGCGACAAAAACGGAAAAATAAGTGCCGTTCTTGTTGCAATCCGCGACGTAACTGCAGAAAAACAAAGGGAAATTGAACAGGGCAGGGCCTTAAGAAACGCACTTGCGGTAGCAGAGCACGCAAACAAGGCAAAGACTGTTTTCTTAAACAATATGTCGCACGACATACGCACACCAATGAATGCAATAATAGGTTTTACAGCCCTTGCAGTAACACACTTAGACAATAAGGAACTTGTGCGCGACTACTTAAAAAAAATAAGCGTTTCAGGCAAACACCTTTTAAGTTTAATAAACGACGTTTTAGACATGAGCCGTATCGAAAGCGGCAAAGTGCAGATTTTTAAGGAAGACACCCACCTGCCGGACATTTTCCACGACCTGCGCGCAATAATCCAGGGCAATATTTCTTCTAAACAGCAGGATCTTTACATAGACACACAGGACATTATCCACGAAGACATTATTACGGACAAACTCCGCCTTACCCAGGTTCTGCTGAATATTACAGGCAACGCTGTTAAATTCACGCCGGTAAACGGAACAATCAACGTACGCATTATCGAAAAACCGTGTTCAAAAAAAGGTTATGCACTCTACGAGTTCAAAATAAAAGACAACGGAATTGGAATCGACAGGGAATTTCAGAAACATATTTTTGAATCTTTTTCCCGCGAAACATCTGTTACAAAAAGCGGAATCCAGGGGTCTGGGCTTGGGCTTGCAATTGCAAAAAACATTGTGGACATGCTCGGAGGTTCAATCAGCATAGAAAGCGAAAAAGGCAAAGGAACGGAATTTACAGTCCTGCTTGAATGCGAACTTTCCAGTAAAACAATAAAGGACGAACCGATTCCAGACCTTAAGGGAGCCCGCGCCCTCGTTGTAGACGACGACACAAACACCTGCATGAGCGTATGCAAAATGTTAAGGCAGATTCAAATGCAGGCAGACTGGACAACTTCCGGCAAAGAAGCAGTTTTAAGGGCACAGGAAGCTTACGAGCAGGCAGATCCATTTAAAGCTTACATTATCGACTGGCTCATGCCGGACATGAACGGAATCGAAACAGTCCGCAGAATCCGCCACGTAATCGGCAACGACGCCCCGATCATAATTCTTACAGCCTACGACTGGGCAGACATAGAAAAAGAAGCGCGGGAAGCTGGAGTTACGGCCTTTATCGAAAAACCTTTATTTATGTCAGAGCTCCGCAACGTTCTTGTAAATCAGACAGTCGTAGAAGAAAGCGGTGACGAAGAAAATAAAACACGCCACAAAGGCAAAAAAGTTCTTCTTGTAGAAGACAACGAACTCAACCGCGAAATTGCAAGCACACTTCTGCAGGAAGCAGGTTTAATTGTAGACAGTGTAGAAGACGGAAGTGACGCAGTAGAAAGAATGGCGGACGCAGCAAAAAATGACTACGACATAATCCTTATGGACATACAGATGCCAAAAATGGACGGTTACACAGCCACCCGCGAAATCCGCACCTTGCAGGACAGTAAAAAGGCAAATATCCCGATTATTGCAATGACGGCAAATGCTTTCGAAGAAGACCGCAAAAAAGCCTTAAAAGCCGGCATGAACGGCCACATAGCAAAGCCAATCAGCATAAATACGATTTTAGAAACAATGGACAGGATTTTTAATAAAGAATAGGGCAGAGTTACCTCTAAAAACTGCAATTTTTAGAGGTTCCCAATAGTTTTTTTTATTGACGGGGAGGCGTTCCTCCCCGCGCGCGCACTTACGTTGCGCGCTCCCCTCTGTGCGGGGACACCCCGCAACGCCCCGTTCTGGTTTTAGAGCTAGCACTCAAGTTTTTTTATAAGTCTGCCTTCGATTGAACACAAACTTATTGTTGTTTTTCCGTCTGGTTTTACTTCAATAAAACCGCAGGTTTTTCCGTCGTCGCACTTCGGCAGACTGATTGAACCCGGATTAAAATAAACGTATCCGTTGCTTTGTTCAAGAACAGTAACGTGTGTGTGACCGCTTATAATTATTGTTCCTTTGCAGATCCAGTTTTCTAATTTTTCACGGTTGTACAGATGTCCGTGGTGAACAAAAAACCTTCTGTTACTGTCAAAAATGCTCGTATATGCAGCAAGACAAGGAAACTCTAAAACCATTTCGTCAACTTCAGCGTCGCAGTTACCGCGCACACAGATTATCCTCTCTTTATTCTGGTTTAAAAGCTCGGCAACTTTTTTTGGAGCCCAGCCTTCCGGGAGAGGATTGCGCGGTCCGTGGTTTAAATAATCTCCGCACAGAATAAGGTAGTCAGCATCTTTTCCAAAATTATCAAGTACGTTTTCAAGGCTCTCAGCACTTCCGTGGATATCAGAAATTACAAGATACTTCATTTTATTTCTTCCCTAAAATCAATTTAAAATGCAAAATTTTGACATATATTAAAATAGCCTCTCGTCGAGAACCTGCCAGCAAGCAGCATGCTTCGCTGCGCTCAGAATGCGTTTGTGTCAGAACCTCTCCTACGGCTATTTTACATTTTCACAAAAGTTGCCATCCATCTATTTTATTAAGATATAACAAAAGTTATTTCTTAATCTGCTTATATTCGTTATACGCCAGGATAAATGGGCCAACGCCTTTTGCGTCGTCCTGAACAATCGGTTCGCTCATGTAATATTCAAAGCTTCCGTCGCGGCGTGGATCTTTTTCCGGGCCCAGGCCTGCAACAAGGCAGATTCCGCCGAGACTTAAGCGGCCGCTGTCTGTATTAAGATATTTATTGCAGATTCCTTCAAAAGCCTTTATTCCTGCTTTCTGGAATTTTTCATCGCTAAGGATTCCTGTTCTAAATCCTTTTAAAAGCGAATAGGCAAAGATTGCAGAACCGGAAGTTTCCAGATAGTTTTTGCCTCTTCCTGCAAAGTTTGGAACCTGCCACCACATTCCGCTTTCATCCTGGAATTTAAGCATGCTTTCTACAAGGTCAATAAAAATTGCCTTTAATTTTTTCCAGTTTTCGCTTTCGCGGTCTGGAGCAAGATTCAAAGTGTCAAGCAAGGCCATGCTGAACCAGCCGAGAGAACGCAGCCAGAAATTCCTGCTCAAGCCGGTTTCTTTGTCTGCCCAGAACATTTTTCTTGAGCTGTCATAACCGTGGTAGTAAAGCCCGGTTGCACTGTCGCGCATAATTTTATTTACATTAAAAAACTGATTGTAAACGTCATCTATATTTTTTGAATCATTAAAAGTTTTTTCGTATTCCATGTAAAAAGGCTGAGCCATATAAAGACCGTCGAGCCAGACCTGGTTTGGATAAATCTTTTTATGCCAGAAATTTCCTTCAGGAGTGCGTGGCTGACCTTTTACCTGTTCATAAAGTCTGTCCAAGGCCTTTCTGTATTTTTCTTTTTTAGTAACGCGGTAAAGAACAAAAAGATTTTTTCCGCCGTTAAGTTCGTCGCAGTTCCAGGTGTTAATGTCGTAACCGTCAATTGAACCGTCGTCGTGGATTCTAAAATCTTCATAATAATCACAGAAATCAAAATATTTCTGATCCTTACTTGTTGAATAGAATTCTAAAAGAGCCATAATCATGCAGCCGTCGATATAATCCCAGCCTGACTTTTTACCAGCACGCGCTTTTTCAATATTCCAGATTGGAAACTCTGCTGTCGATTTTGTCATTAAATCGTCGATATACTGCTCAATTACCTTTGTATCCATTTTTTTCAAGTCCCCTTGAAAGTTCAACTTTTTTATAATTTTCCCTGTTCCGATTAAAAAAAACTGCAGATTGTAAAATACACAGTGTTTTGCTATTATATCAAAAGTTAATTTGCTAGTATAGGAGCATTTTTCATGTCTGATCCAAAAACACAGTTCAAAAATTTAATTGCAGAAGCTGTAAACGAAATAATAAAAGAAAAATCTATCGAAACTCCTGCTGTAGAAGCAGAAAAAGTTGTAGTTCAGGATTCCCCGGATCCAAAAATGGGCGACTTGGGCTCTCCAATGTTTGTTTTTGCAAAAGCCCTTCGCTCAGCTCCTCCTGCAATTGCTTTGGAAGTTGCTCAAAAAATAAAGGAAAAGGCAAAAGAGCTTGGCGAAGTTTTAAATGTCGGCCCTTATGTAAACTTAAAACTCGATAAAACAAAGGCAATTTCAAACATTCTTAAAAAGATAGAAGAACAAAGAGAAGAATTCGGATCTCTCGACGAAAACGGCAAAAAACCGCTTGCTGACGAGAAAATCATGATTGAATTTTCTTCTCCAAACACAAATAAACCTCTCCATTTAGGCCACATGAGAAACGACGCTTTAGGAGAATCTGTTTCAAGAATCTTAAAAAAGGCCGGAGCAGAAATTTTTAAGGTAAACATCATCAATAACCGCGGAATCCACATCTGTAAGTCTATGCTTGCATACAAACTTTTCCACGAGGCAAAGGGCGAAACACCACAGTCACTTGGAATAAAAGGCGACCACTTTGTAGGCCAGTGCTATGTTGAATTTGAACGTTATTTAAAAGGCGAAAAAGACAGGCCGGAAACAGCACACCCAGAAGCACAGCAGATGGCAGAAGAAATGCTCGTAAAGTGGGAAGCCGGAGACAGGGAAATCCGTGAACTGTGGCAGAAGATGAACGACTGGACTTTTAACGGTGTAAAAGAAACTTACAAGCGCACCGGCGTAAGCTTTGACAAATTCTATTTTGAAAGCGAAACCTATCTTAAAGGCAAGGACGAAATTGCAAAAGGCTTAGAAAAAGGAATTTTCTTTAAGGCAGAAGACGGTTCAGTTCGAGTTGACGTTACAGAAGCTGTCGGCAAAGGAAAAGACGGCGAAGATCACGAAAAAGTTCTTTTGCGCAAAGACGGAACTTCCGTTTACATTACCCAGGACATTGGAACGGCAATCAGCCGCCACAACGACTGGCCTTTTAATGAACTTATTTACGTTGTAGCTTCTGAACAGATTTTCCATTTTAAGGTTTTATTCTACATCCTGAAAAAATTAGGCTTTGACTGGGCTAACAAGCTCTATCATTTAAGCTACGGTCTTGTAAACCTTCCAAACGGCAGAATGAAGAGCCGCGAAGGAACTGTTGTAGATGCCGACGATTTAATTGATTCACTCCATGCAGATGCATTAAAGGCAATAAAAGAACGTGGCCGCGAAGATGATGTAGGAAACGCAGACGAAGTAGCAGAAAAAGTTGCCCTCTCTGCCCTCCACTATTACCTTCTGCAGGTTTCTCCTGTAAAGGATATGATTTTTAATCCGGAAGAAAGTTTGAGCTTTAACGGAAACACAGGTCCATACTTACAGTACATGGGAGCCCGCATTTCTTCAATTTTAAGAAAGGCAGAAGAAGATGGAATTGAACCTTCATCTCCAGAAGACGCAGCAGCTTATTTAACTTCTGCAGAAGAATGGGATTTAACAAAGCGCGTTGGCGAATATCCTCAGGTAATTGCAAAGGCAGCAGCAAACAAAGATCCGTCAGTTGTTACGGCATATCTTTATGAAATTTCAAAACTGTTTGCAAAGTTCTACCAGAACTGTCCGATTCTGTCGGCACAGGACAAAGGACTAAAAACAGCCCGCCTTGCACTTGCAAAAGCTACATTACAGGTACTAAAGGAAGCAATGAACTTAGTTCTTGTTCCTTACCTGGAAAAAATGTAAAAAAAACAGACTTGCACTGTCATTCCGAGCTCAAACTGTCATCCCGAACTTGATTCGGGATCTCATGGTAAAACAGATGCAGAACCAGGTTCCGTATGACGAATTATGTTAATCACGGTGATTGAGCCCGTCGAAATCACCAGTTTATATGCTGGAGTTCGACAAACTCAACCGGCGCAGAATGCCCCGGGCATGCTTTTACAAAACAAAGGCAGCCTGGACAGTCATACATCTTTTTCTTGTTTCTTCGTCGATATTTTCGCTCAAAAAAGCTGCCTGCCGTCTAAAACTTCCAAAAACAAAACTTAAGTCAGAAAACTGAGTACAGCAGGTGCAGTCGGTTGCAACCGTAATGTTTTCTTCTAAAATTCCACTTCTTTTTATTGCAAAAAGATTCGCATCAGTAAGGCTCAGGTGATAGTTTAAGAGTTTTCCGTCACTAGTCTTTTTTAAATCCTTTTCTTTTTCATCAGCCTTTGTTACGCAGTTTCCAAAATTATTCAGAAAATAATTCTTTCTTTCTTCGTCAACACAGTAACATTTACTGCAGATATGAGGCCCAATCGCAACGCAAATGTCTTCTATGTTTGAAGAATATTCTTCCACAAACATTTTTACTGCATTTTCGATAATTCCAGTTCCCTTCCAGCCGGAATGAACAACTCCTGCCACGTTTTTTACGCTGTCATATAAAAACAGGGGAACACAGTCAGCAACAGTAACAGACGGAATCAAAAGCTTATTTCCGGTTACAATTCCATCTCCTTTTTTATTTAATGCTTGAGCTTCTTCCTGAACGTTAAAAACTGTTTTTGAATGAATCAATTCAACACTGACAAATTTATGCTTACAGTCGCATTTTTGCATTTCAGCAGCACAGGAGCCGGAACAAACGTCATTAAAATTCTCTTTTACGATTTTCTGCAAAAGCTGCTCACGTTCTTCATTTTTTTCATTCCATCTGAAGCGCATTGAAGAAGCGGTTAAAAGCGTCATTCCCCATTGTCTTCCGTTTTGCAATGGTTTTCCGTTTTTATAAAATGGAAGAAGAATATATTTCTGCAGTCTGGAATTCTGTTCTACAGTCTGTGCAACATTAACATAATTAATTTTATTCATTTTTAATTAAGCCTTTATTTTATCAACGCAGGAGAATCTATTGATTCTAATTCCCGGAGCATAGAAAAACTGTCTGCAATTGATTTTCGTGCAGTACGCAAGGATTCAAGAAACTTTTCGTTGTTTTTTCCGTCAAGTCTGAAAAGGTTTGTAAGTGCATCGTAGCGACTGTCAGTTTTTTCCATAAAAATTCCAGTAAAGCACTTTTCCAAACTTCTGCAGGAATCCCCGAAATTAGAAAACATCGAACGGACATCGCCTTCAACATTGCGCACAATCGAGTCAATTTTTGAATGAGCCTGCAAAGAGCGGAAATGTTCGTCTTTTAATTTAGAAAAAAGAGTTCCATATTCACCGCCGGAACTTAACATTCTGTTCAGATTCTGAAAATCAACCGACAGCTGAATCATTTTATTAAAGGCTTCGGTAAACTCTGTTCTGTTTTCTTTCTTAATAAAATCCCCTTCAAGCATGACTGTTTTTAGTGAAATTTCGTGTTCAGGGAATTTTTCGTGTAAATACCAGTTCAAAAAACCTGCAGTAAGTTCATACCGGAAAGCAAAACCGCTCCACAGATTTTGCCACGGACGTTCAGGCAATAAAGGAAAGTTTTCAAGATTGAAATTTCTTTTTAAACTGCTTTTCAGCATTTCTTTTCTGCAGTCAAGAGTCCACGCCTTCCATTTCTGTTCAAAAAGCCTGCGCCAGTTAGTTTTATAGCGCACAAACCAGTCTTCGCCACCGGCAAAACTTTCAGGCATCCACGACGGTTCACTGTAGACAATCCTGCAAACGTATTTTAAAGGCACAGTCGTAATAAACATCTTCATCATGGAAATCTGCGACTTAGCATTAAGCATAAAATTCGAAGCCTGATTAGCAGTTTCTTCCAGGTTTTCAAGATTAGAAGCTGAATTTCCTTTTTTAGAAAAAAGATAGATGGATTCAAGCATTTCTTCAGAAAGTCTTAATCCGTTGCATAAAATTCTGGAAAAAGAAGAAAGTTCACTTTCTACAGAACCAAACGGGCAGGAATAATTTCCTTCAATAACGGTAGAAAAAAGCCCGATAAAACGCATAAAGGGAAGTCTGGTAAACTGCTTTAACCATTCATAGGAACGCACGGCTTCATACATTTTTGTGCGTTCTTCACTGTTAATGTCGTCAAGAATGTCATCAAGTTTATGCAGAAGAATCATCCTCTGTTCCGGCTGCAATCCGGCATCAATCGGAAGTGAATAAGGATCAACTTCTGCATTTATCCTGGATTCAACAGAACTCATTACGACAGAACCTAAAAAAATTAAAAAAGAGTTTTCATCGTTTTCTGCATAAGTAATAAAAGGACGAAAAAAATCGGCACAAAGTTTTAATTCTGTAAGTTTATTGTAAAAACCGGAAAGCAGCACATTGCGCTTACTGTCAATAATGTCCGGGCTTAAATTTTCAACATGTCTGGCAATTACAGCAACCTTGTGTTCATTATAAACAGTCTGAACCGTAGTATTTGCAAACAAGGCCTTTAACCACAAAAAAATCCTGAAAAACAAAGATTCTTTCTTTATCTGCTGCTCAAACGGAAGCTGTCCGTCATCTTCAAACTTATCTTCAAAGGTCAGGTTTTCAGTTTCTGTTCCCGCTCCCTTCATTTTTTCAAGCATTGTAACGCGTTCTGATTCAGACAGGCCACAGACGAGCGCGTCAAATGAATTATTCACCATACCCTTTCCTTATAAAACGTTAAAAAAAACGTACACGTAATTCTAGTTTAAAGCAGACCTTAAATCAAACAAAAAAAAAGCCGCACAGCGTTAAACTGCACGGCATAAAAATCAAAAAAAAACTGTTAGTTAAGAGCTTCTACAACAAGTTCGCCCATTTTCTTTGTTCCAACGAGTTTGCCTGCTGCCTTTACTTCTTCACGCTTAGAGCCTGCAATGTCGCCTGTTCTCCAGCCTGCGTCAAGAACTGCATTTACGGCATTTTCGATTGCCTTTGCTTCTGTTTCAAGCTTAAAGCTGTAGCGCAAGAGCATTGCTGCAGAAAGGATTGTTGCAAGAGGGTTTGCAAGGTCTTTACCCGCAATGTCTGGAGCTGTTCCATGGATCGGCTCATAAAGTCCAGGACCTGTTCCGTCTCCAAGAGAAGCAGAAGCAAGCATTCCGATTGAACCTGTAATCTGGCTTGCCTCGTCTGTAAGAATGTCGCCGAACATATTGCTTGTTGCAATTACGTCGAACTGGCGCGGATTGCGGACAAGCTGCATTGAAGCGTTGTCAATGTAAAGGAAGTCGAGTGTTACATCGCTGTATTCCTTGTGAACTTCTTCTGCAACCTTTCTCCACAGACGGCTTGAATTCAAAATGTTTGCCTTGTCAACAACAGTCAGATGTTTCTGTCTTTTTTCTGCAAACTCAAATCCAAGGCGAACGATTCTTTCAATTTCTTCCCATGAATATTTTTCTGTATCCCATGCACTTCTTCCGTCAGCTGCAGTTCCGCGTTCTCCAAAGTAGATTCCGCCAGTAAGCTCGCGGACAACGAGAATATCAAGACCGTCTCCAACAATTTCGTCTTTGAGCGGGCAGGCATCCTTAAGCTGAGGCCACATTACAGCAGGGCGAAGGTTTGCAAATACTTTCATTCCGCCACGAAGACCCAAAAGAGCTTTTTCCGGGCGAATCTCTGGAGCAACGTTGTCCCATTTTGGTCCGCCGACAGCACCAAGCAGGGTAGCATCGCTTGAAAGACAGATGTCAAGCTGATCCTGTGGAAGAGGTTTTCCAAATTTATCAATGGCAGCGCCACCGGCAATTACATTTTTGTAATTCCATTTATGACCGTATTTTTTTGCAACAGCGTCCAGAACTTTTACAGCTTCTGCAACAACATCAGGACCGATTCCATCTCCAGGAATCAATGCGATAGTCTTTTCCATAAAATTCTCCTAAAACAAAAACTTAAGTTTTGCTTAATATTTTCAATTTCACTAAAGATTATAGTAATTTTCATTTCTTTATACAAGATTTTTTTATTTTTACGGGCGGTCCGGCGCTGCGCGACAGGATGTCGCAACAATCCTTACCGCAAAAAAATCATTGCTCAAAATTAAAACAATATTAACCTTAATTTCGAGTTTTGAATAAATAGCTGAATGTCGAGTTTATTTTATTAAAAAATGCCAAATAGCCGTAG
>CAVEBK010000052.1:4373-15916 GCA_963613915.1 uncultured Collinsella sp. | reverse complement strand
ATTGTGCCCATTGAGAAATTTTATTTTTCATCAAAATTCAATTGACATTTCCCCCAAATCCATAGCAGTAATTTCAAGCCGAATTTGGACGACATTTCTCCCGAAAATGCAATTGCCTTGATAATTCAGTCATGGAAAATTTCTTCGGTTTATTAAAATCTGAACTTTTATATTTGCAGGAGTTTGAATCTATTGAACATTTCGAGAAAGAATTGATTGAATATTTATCTTGGTACAATGAAAAAAGAATAAAGGTTAAATTAAAAGGACTGATCCCTTTACAATTTAGGAATCAGTCCTTAAAATCTGCCTAGTTAAAGTGTCCAATAATTGGGGTGCACTTCAAAAATACCGGCCTTTTTTTCATTTATCTCCATATCACTAAGTCTTTATCTTTTCAAAACATATCTTTCATAAAAAGTTCTCTAAAATCAGCCAAACCTTACATTTTTTTATTACATAGGCTGATTATCATAGATTTTACAAAATAGTCATAGAAAAGAGACGGATTAAGCTTTATGGCATTCTTTAAAGGAGTACCAAAATTATGAAAAATATGAAAATGGATGAATTTATTGACTGGTGTCATAATGTTGGACATGAAATTGAATTTTCATGTAATGGTACTACTTATACATTAGAAATTGGGGATGATTCAATTGGAATAGATACTGAGAAAAATGAAAAAATCACGTATTTTGAGTATCGTTTTAATTCATCCGACAGTGATAAATCTGTTTCAATAGAAAAGTTTTTAAATGAAAAGCTATTTGATGGAAAATCAATAAAAGATTTGGATTCAGAAATTTATATAGAAATGGTTTATTAAATTTTTTCAAAGGTCTCATTGCTTCATACAAATTTAATTACTGTGTGGAGCAATGAGAAAGGTTGATAAGATTTGATAGATAACTGTGTTTTATTTTACAGTATTTTAAATCTGTCTTCCGGGCATTTTTCAAAATAGGCGTATAGTCTTTGTCTTGCGTCTTCGTTGTCTTTGGAATTCAGCATCTGGGTTTTAAAATATGTTGCAAAACTGAAATTCATGCAAAAGTAAGAAAAAAATCTCTGTAATCTTGTCGGCCAGAACTCCTGTGGCTGGTATTTTTCTACATCGCTTATAAAATCAAGTGCAAGAGAAAGCATGTCAACTTTTTCCTGCGGAAGAATTCCTTTTAGTTTTGCAAATATCCATGGTTTTACTGCAGCTTCGCGGGCAATCATTACACCACTGGCTGACGGAGCAATTTTTAGGGCGTAGTCGAGGCTTTGCCGGTCTTTAATTTCGCCATTTAAAATGACTGGAATATCCGGGTAGCGTTCTGCAAGAGACTGCACATACTGGTAGCGCGGAAGGCTGCGGGCAAGTTTTTCTTTTTGTGTGCGCGGATGCAACGTGATCATCTGAACGCCTTCTTTTATGAGCATATCCGTAAAATTAAAAAATCCTTCGTCCGTAAAGTTGTCTGCTCCAAGGCGCAGTTTTACAGAAAGCCGGCGTGGAGCGGCTCCGTCTTTGGCTGCGTTTTCCAGCGCGGATTTTACTTTGCTGACCATTTGAGCTGTCTGTTCGATTGGTTTTAGCATCCACGAAATTCCTGCTCCCGTGTTTGAAATCTGCGGGGCAGAGCAGCCCATGTTTATGTCGAGCCCAAGTCCCGGAAGTTCACAGAGAATGGAAGCTGCCTGTGCCATTGAGGCTGCTTCTGTGCCTGTAATCTGCCAGACCATTTTTGGTGCGGTTTGAGGGGAGGTGAGCATATAGAATTTTTCAAATTTGCCGTTGTGCAGAAGGGAGGGCGCGTTAATCATTTCGTTAAAATATTCGTCGCAGCCGCCAAATTTCTGTATTGTCTGCCTGAATGCTTCGTGGCTTAAGGTTGCCATTGGCGCAAGAATGAATTTTAAGCTCATTTTATCCTCGGTTGTTTGTACGTTTTGCTGTTGCGTTAGCGATTGTAAGGGCGCGTACGACATCATGTCGTGCCACAAATTGCTTTGCAATTTGTGCGGGTCTATAGTCTTTAGTGCCATCCGTGGCACCATTTTACCGTGTAAAAAAAAATACAATGCAGCGCGAAAGCGCGGAACCCTGAAAAGCGCGACAGCGGCAGCCGTAACGCCCGTAAAAAACTAATTTCCTTCGATAACAGCAAGGGCAGCGTCTAAAAATTCTGCTTCGATGGATTCGATTTTGCCGGAATCCACTGCTTCGCTGATTTTTGCGTCGATTGGAATTTTTGCAAGAAGCGGAATGTGGAATTCCTGGGAGATTTTTTCTACATTGCTTTTGCCGTAAATCATGATTTTTTTATTGCAGTCCGGGCACTGAACATAACTCATGTTTTCGATAAGGCCTAAAACAGGGATTTTCATTGTTTCTGCCATTTTTACAGCCTTTTCCACAATTACGCGTACGAGCTGCTGGGGACTTGAAACAATTACAATGCCGTCAAGCGGAATGCTCTGAAAAACCGTGAGCGGAACGTCGCCTGTTCCTGGAGGCATGTCGATAAACATATAATCTACGTCGTTCCAGAAAACTTCTTCCCAGAACTTTTTTACAAAACCGTTGATCATTGAACCACGCCACAAAACCGGATCATTTTCGTTCTGTAAAAGAAAATTCATGCTCATAAGCTGAATGCCTGAATCCGTAATTTCTGGAGTTATAAGGCCTGTTTCGTCACAGAATACGCGTTCACCGTTTGCACCAAAACTCGTCGGAATTGAAGGACCTGTAATGTCTGCATCGAGAACAGCGGCGCGCAGTCCTTTTTTTGCAGTTTTTGCAGCTAAGAGTGAAGTTACAAGAGATTTTCCGACTCCGCCCTTGCCGGAAACAACGCCGATTACGTGTTTTACCGTGCTTTTCGGGTTTAAGTGGAATTTTAAATCTTTAGTCTTGCACGCTGAAGAGCAAGTTGAACAGTTATGTGTGCAGCCGTCTGCCATTTGAATGTACCTCGTTTAAGTTCAATATTTTAATAAAAATGCCCTGTGCTGTCCAATAAAGAAAAAACTGTGAAAAAGTTCAGGAGGGGGAATTACCTCTCTTTTGTCTGCTCATTTTTTTTACGATAAATAGATTATGAAAAATTCTGTAAATAATTTGTCTGAATATACTGCCTGCCTTATTGGTGCCGGGAGAATTGGTTTTCTGCTTGGTTTTGACAAAAAGCGTGAACAGCCGGCGAGCCACACAATGGCACTTCTGGGGAACAAAAAAATCAGCCTTGTTGCTGCCTGCGACACAAATGCCGAGCGACTGGAACTGTGGCAAAAATATGTAAAAAAACATTCAAAAAAGCTTTTTACCACGCCAGCCGTTTTTACTGAAAGCACTGAACTTTATAAAAACTTTCCAAAAACCGACATTATTGTTGTTGCCGTAAACGAAGAATCCCACCTGGCTGAATGCATAAAGGCAATTGAACAGAAGCCGCGTCTTGTAATTCTAGAAAAACCTGTTGCTCTAAATATGGAGCAGGCACTTAAAATTGAAGAATGTGCTCAAAAAAATAATGTTTGTGTAATGGTGAACCACGAGAGAAGATTTGACTTAAATTATGGTCTGGCTCTTTCGTGGTGCAAAAAGATTGGAGACATTCAAAGCGTGCACGCGGAACTTGATTCAGGGCTGCGCATTTACGGAGAAGAATTTGAAAAAGACGGAACTTACAGCCTTATTCACGACGGAACTCATCTTGTAGACATTGTCCGTTTTTTAACCGGAGAAGAACTTTACAGCCCAGTTGTAACTGGAGTTTATAAAGATGAAAAAGGTCTGGTACGAAACTTTAGTGCAAATTATGCGACGCAGAAAATTCCTGAAATTGTAATAAAAATGAGCGGGCGTTCCAGTTTTTTTGAATTCCGCATAGAAATTCTGGGAACTCTTGGAAAGATTTGTGTTGGAAACGGATTTACGGAACTTTATTTAAGAAAAGAAAGTTCGCTTTATACGGGATTTTATTCACTAAAAAGGGAGAAAGTAAAAGTGCCGAAGCGTTCTGATTATTTTAGCGGAATGATAAAAAACGCAGTTGATTTCTTGGACGGCAGAGAAAAACTTTTTAGCCCGTTGAGCGAAGCTGTAAAAGATTTAAAGGTACTTGAAGAAATTAAGGCAGAACTAAAGAGAAAGTGAATTTTTTATTGAGAAAAAAATGGAGATAGCCGGATTTGAACCGGTGACCCTCTGATTGCGAACCAGATGCTCTACCAGCTGAGCTATATCCCCAAAAGCGTTAAGGTCTACCTTGAAAAAAAATAGCACAATTTTTTTGTTTGCACAACTTTTTGATTTTATGGTAATTTTTTACCGTTATGAAAAAATCGATTTGCTTTATCTGTGTTTTATTTTCTGTGCTTGCCGTGGGGTTCTGTCAGCAGACAACTATAGAAGATGTTTTTTCTACATTTATGACCGACAGGGTTACGAGCGGAGATTTTATTCAGGAAAAAAATGCTGCAAAATTAAAACGCCCGTTGCGTTCTTCTGGTAAATTTATTTTTTGTGACGAAGGAATTTTGTGGCAGACGTTAAAGCCTTTTCCTTCGACAATGGCTGTTACAAAAACTTCGATTATACAGACAAAGGCAGACGGTTCAAAAACTGTAACGGACGGTTCTTCTAACCAGGTTTTTACTTCTGTTGCAGAAACTCTTTCTTCAATTTTTTGTGGTGATAAAACAAAACTTGAATCTTTCTTCAATATAAAAGACTTTAAGGCGGATTCAAAAAACTGGAGCGTTCTGCTTACTCCAAAAGACAGCACGATTGCTTCTACCTTAAAAGAAATTGAACTTTCCGGCAGTGTCGGAAAAAAATCAACTTTAGACAATTTAAAAATTTTTCAGGGCGAAACGGATTCAACTTTTTATACGCTTTTAAATCAACAGTACAGACAGGAACTCAGCAATGAAGAAAAATCTTTTTTTAAGTAATAAATTCTGGTTTTTAACGTGGGCTTTTTACCACGGAGGAATTTTAATTCTTTTTTTAATTTCCCTGATTTTTACAAAAGGAATTATTTTTGACGCTGACTACACAAACATGATGCCTTCTGCAACCGAAAACAAGGCTGCAAAAATTGCAGAAAAGTCTGTTTCAGAAAATGCCAGCCGCAATATTTTTATTCTTGCAAGCCACGAAGATTTTAGCCAGGCAAAGAGTGCTGCAGAAAAAGTTTATTCACTTTTAAAAGATGAAAAGTCAAAATTCAATTCAATTTCGCTTTATTCTGATATGGAAGCAGTCAGCGATGTTCAGAATTTTATAGAAAAAAACAGATTTGTGCTGCTGGATAAGTCTACAAGAGAGAGTTTAACTTCTGACGACGGTGCGCGCACATTTGCACAAAACGCACTTACTTCCGTTTACGGCGGATTTTCTATTGCGAGTCTGGAAAATATTCAATCAGACCCGTTTTTACTTGATGAATCAAATTTAAAAAATTATCTTTCTGCAGTTACCGATTCCGGTACAAAACTTTCGCCAAAAGACGGAGTTTTAGCCCGCGAATTTGAAGGCCGCTGGTACGTTATGATCCGCGCAGAACTGACTCAGGAAGGAGCTCAGCTTGCCAGTAAAAAAAATGCAGTTCCTCTGATCTACGAAAAATGCCTTCCGCTTGAAAAAGACGGGGTTAAGTTTGCTTTTTATGGTTCAACCTTCCACAGTTACAAAAGTTCAAGTTCTGCTTCTTCTGAAATTTCGATAATTTCGACAATTTCTATGATTGCAGTCGTTTTAATCCTGCTTTTTGTATTCCGTTCACCTTTGCCGGTAATTGCGAGCGTTTTTTCGATTGCCTGTTCAATGGCGACAGCTTTTTTTGCAACTCATTTAATCTTCGGACAGATTCACATGATTGCGCTGGTTTTTGGAACTTCTTTAATAGGCTCGTGTATTGATTACAGCCTTCATTATTTTATTAACTGGAAAAATTCAAAAGAATTAGACACGCCTCAAAAAATACGTTCACATCTTTTTAACGGACTTTCGCTTTCGCTTATTTCTACAGAACTCTGTTTTCTTTTGCTTGCCTTTGCTCCGTTCGGGCTTTTAAAACAGATGGCAGTTTTTAGTTTTGCCGGAATGTTGAGTTCCTTTCTTACTGTAAGCGGTTTTTATACGATATTTAAGCTTCCCCCGGCAGAAAAACGGGAAATTCCTTTAATAAAAAAATATGAATCAGCAGGAAAGTATTTTGCAGGTAAAAAACTTTGCCGTCATTTAGGTCTTTTTGTTTCTGTCTTTATTTTTGCTGCAGGCTCAGTTGTTATTGCATTGCGCCACAACGACTTAAAAATAAAAAACAATCTTTCAAACCTTTACAAAATGGAAGGACGCTTAAAAGACGACACGATTACAGCGTATAAAGTTCTGTCTTACAATCCTACAAGCTGGCTTGTTGTCAGTGCTGATTCTGTTGAAGAACTTCTTTTAACGGAAGAAAAAATTACTCCTCTTTTGCCGGATAAATATATCTGCACTTCGCGCTTTATTCCGTCTATAAGTTCTCAAAAAGAATCCTTAAAAGCCGTAAAAAATCTGCTTCCGTTTGCCAAAGCCCAATTTGAATCCCTTGGTTTTGACTCAGACAGCGCAGAATGTGCTGCAGATTTTAAAATGGAAGTAGAAGAGGCGGAAAATCACTTTATTACTCCGGAAGAGGCAATGCCGGCTACCTTGCAGTCACTTTTGAACATGCTTTATGTCGGAAAGGTTGAAGATAAATATTATTCAATAATTCTGCCTTCTAATATAAGCAGCGAAATGTTCTATAAAGAACTGGCAGATTCCTACGACAACGTTTATTACGAAAACAAGGTTTCTGACATTAGTGCAGGTCTCGACCACCTTACAAGCTTAATCCTTTTAATGTTTATGATTGCCTTTGTTGTAATTGCCGTAATAATGAAATTCTTTTACAGCTGGAAAGACACATTAAAGATAATTTCGATTCCGGTTTTGAGCATTCTTACGATTACTGCTGTATTTGTGCTTGCGGGGCTCAAGATTGAATTTTTCTGTATTACGGGCGTTATCCTTGTATTCGGGCTTGGGCTCGACTACATAATTTACCGCACTCAAAACAAAACTGACGCTTCTGAAAGCTTTGCAATCCTGCTTTCGTTTTTGACAACTGCAATAAGTTTTGGAGCACTTGCCTTAAGTTCGTTTGTTCCTGTTCATGTAATCGGACTTTCAATCTTTAGCGGACTTACAACAGCATTTTTGTGCGCAATTCTGTAAAAGAACCTTGCATAGCCCCGGAGAAATATATGAAAAAAAATTGCTTTTTTGTTTTAGTTTTTGCTTCCCTTTTGCTTTCCTTTTTTTCTTCCTGCGCTTCTGTAAAGGAAGAAGTCAGATTGAATAAGGTTTATGTAACAAACACAACTCCTGTTTCTCTCCTTGCTCCGTCTTCAATAAAAACACAGATTGAGCAGATGCAGTATTTCGAAGGCAATTTTGGAAAGAACAGTTTTTCTTCAATGCTTTATCTGCAGGCCGACAGTAACGAAATACAGATTTTAATGCTCAACGAAATGGGAATCGAAATCGGCTCGCTTTTTTATGACGGAAAAACATGCACAATGGAAAGTTCATTTTTCCCGAAAAACTTAAAGGCAGAATACATAATTCTTGATTTGCAGAATGCTTACGCCGACGTACAGGAATTAAAAGCGCATTACAAAAAATACGGCCTTGATTTTGCACAAACCGGCAACGACCGCACTCTAAGCAAAAAAGGCACTCTCATAGAACAGATTACGCAGCAGGGCAGCACGGTTATAATAGAAAACACTTTGCGCGGATACACATACCGCCTCACTTCTGGAGAGAAACAGAGCACTTTATAACAATAATTGACCTGTAGAAATTCATGCTATATATTAAGGGCATCTCTAAAAAATCATTTTTAATGCTTTTTTAAAGATGCCTGCGAGTTTTAATTCGTTAAAATAGAACGAATTAAAATATCGCGTTTTCAAAGTTGCCTCTAAAAATTGCAATTTTTAGAGGCTCCCATTAAAAAAAGCGGAGGTGCATTTATGGTTGAAACTGCATTAAAGCAAAAGACTTTGACTTATATTAATCAGCTTGATGACAAAAAAATCCAACTTGTACTTGCATTTGCCCAGTCTTTGGAAAATAAAAATGAACTTTTAAAAAATTCAAAAACTGAAGAACAGAGAATCATTGCAACAAAAGCGCTTCATGAACTTGATAAAACAGATTTTCAGTTAAAAACAGAAACTTCATTGGATGGTCGTTCTGAACGGGCAAAAGCTTTGTGGACAAAATATGAAAGTCTTTCTTGATACAAACGTTATTCTTGATTATCTCCTGAAACGCGCTCCGTTTTATGAATCTGCAAAGAAGATTTTTGACAGCTGTCTTTTTCTTATAGACGGTTTTGTAACACCTCATTCTTTAATTGATGTTTTTTATATGTTGAGTGAACGGACTGATGCTTCTTTGGAATACTGCCGTAATACAATTCAAAAATTATCCATGGTCTTAAATATTGTTGCAGAAGATGCAGAATCTGTAAAAACTGCTTCTGAGAATATTACTTTTGATGATTTTGAAGATTCCATGCAGAATCATGCAGCCTGCAGCGTAAATGCTGATTACATTGTTACAAGAAATTTAAAAGATTTTGCTGATTCTGGAATTCCAGCTATTTCTCCAGAAAATTTTGTATTAAGTTTCCTGAAACGTCAAAATTAAAAATCTCCCGCAAAAACTTCATCTTAACCCCGGCATTCTTCCACAACAGCTCTCAGAATTCAAACTATTGAAAATTAGATTTTAAAATTATATAATCGTTAAAATTTTTTAATTATTATTCGACTTTTATTTTTAGGAGAAAATGATGGCTTATTATTTTGAAGAACCTTCGCACACTTTTGGCGAATATCTTTTGGTTCCAGGTTATTCTTCTGCGGAATGTATTCCAGATAGAGTTTCATTAAAAACTCCGGTTGTAAAATTCAACAAAAAGGCTGGCGAATCCTGCCCGCTTACAATGAATATTCCAATGGTTTCTGCTGTAATGCAGGCTGTTTCTGACGACAAACTCGCAATTGCCCTTGCAAAGGAAGGCGGAATCAGTTTTATTTTTGGCAGCCAGACAATCGAAAATCAGGCAGCAATGGTTGCACGCGTTAAGGCTTACAAGGCAGGTTTTGTAACTTCTGATTCAAATATCCGTCCTGACCAGACACTCGAAGAAGTTGTTGAATTGAGCGCAAAAACAGGCCATTCAACTGTAGCCGTAACAGAAGACGGAACTCCAAACGGCAAACTCGTTGGAATCATTACTTCAAAAGATTTTAGAATCGGTCACTGTCCTGCAGGTTCTAAAGTAAAAGATTACATGACAGGCCTTGCAGACCTTGCAACCGGCGACGAAGGAATTGACCTTTCTCAGGCAAACGAAATTATCTGGGAAAAGAAAGTAAATCAGCTTCCAATCATCGACAAAAACGGCAATCTTGTAAGCCTCGTATTCCGCAAGGACTATTCAACTCACGCAGAACATCCGAAAGAACTGCTCGACTCAAAACAGCGCTACATTGTAGGTGCTGGAATCAACACCCGCGACTACATGGAACGTGTTCCAAAATTGCTCGAAGCCGGAGCTGATGTATTTGTCCTTGACTCTTCAGAAGGATTTTCTGAATGGCAGGCTCGTGCGTTAAAAGATCTTCATGCAGCCTTCCCTGGAATCAAAGTTGGTGCAGGAAACGTTGTTGACGCAGAAGGATTTAACTTCCTTGCAGATGCAGGCGCAGACTTTGTAAAAATCGGTATCGGCGGCGGTTCAATCTGTATTACACGCGAACAGAAAGGAATTGGTCGTGGTCAGGCTACAGCAACAATCGAAGTTGCAAAAGCACGCGACGAATACTACAAAAAGACAGGCATTTATGTTCCTGTATGCTCAGACGGCGGAATCGTTCACGACTATCATGTTACTCTTGCTCTTGCAATGGGCGCAGACTTTGTAATGCTCGGACGCTATTTTGCACGCTTTGATGAATCACCTTCCAACAAACTCGTAATCAACGGAAACTACGTAAAGGAATACTGGGGCGAAGGTTCAAACCGCGCACGCAACTGGCAGAGATACGACCTCGGCGGCAAAAAAGGAATGGCATTTGAAGAAGGCGTAGATTCTTACGTTCCATATGCAGGACATTTGCACGACGGCGTTGGCATGACATTGAGCAAGGTAGTTCACACAATGTGTAACTGTGGAGCTCTTTCAATTCCAGAATTGCAGGAAAAAGCAAAAATCACACTTGTTTCTCCTGTTACAATCCAGGAAGGTTCAGCACACGACGTTACAGTAAGAAACACAACAAGCGTACAGAACTAAAATTTTAAGTTTTAGTTGAATATATGCTGATAAACAGCCCGATTCGTCATATAAAAGTGTCGGATTCGGGCTGTTTTTTTTATGGAGCGGCAGTCTTTGCGTTGTGTCCACAGCCTCTTTCGGCTTTGCGGAAAGTCTTTCTATTCAACAATTCTGTATTTTTTTATAAAATGGGGCTGGAAATTTTGTTCGCGGAGAAAAATTATGGAACAGGACCTTGTTACATTACAGCTTATCTCTAATACGCTCAAAGAAGATCCGAATGCAAGTCAGCGGGTTCTGGCAAAAAAAACAAATGTGTCATTGGGAATGATGAATGCAATTTTGGGACGTTTTGCTGAACGTGGCTGGATAATGCTTACAAACGTGAATAAAAGAAAATTCGCTTATGCTTTGACAAACGAGGGACTGAGGGAACTTCGTGAACGCGGAAAGAATTTTGTAGAAAAAACTTTTAAAATCGCAAATTCGTATAATCAGATAATGACAGATGAAGTTGCCCTTGTAAAAAAACAGGGAAAAACGAAGGTCGTTCTCTACGGAGAAAGCTATGTAAAGTTTCTTCTTGAATACGCCTGTTCAAAAAATAAAATTGAATTTGAAAAAGTTTCTGAATTAAACGAACCTGAAATAAAAAATAACGAATACGCCATTGCCGGTGAAATGAATGATAAAGAAACAAAAGAAAAACTTTTAAAAGCAGGCTGTACGGATATTCTGGAATTGATACAGTCAAACTCGATCGAAGATAAGATTTTTTAGAGTTTTTGTACAGGGAGTTTTATGGAATACTATTGCTTAATGGTAAGAACCGGTGAAGAGGAAGAATTTAAAAAAAAGGCGCAGAAAGCATTTTGCGAGAACTCCTGTACGGCGGAACTGTATTATTTTCAGAGAACGTTAAAAACTAATCAGGGAAAACTGTATGAAAAACCTCTTTTTCCAGGATACCTGTTTTTTCAGACAGAAAATCTGACACCTCAGATTATGCAAATCTTAAAAAAAATTGATGGCTTTATAAGAATTCTCCTTGATAA
Source organism: uncultured Collinsella sp. (assembly GCA_963613915.1). Taxonomy (GTDB): domain Bacteria; phylum Spirochaetota; class Spirochaetia; order Treponematales; family Treponemataceae; genus Treponema_D. The sequence continues at coordinate 4,473 of CAVEBK010000052.1, read as the reverse complement.
TATAAATCCCATAGAAATTTTAGGAACGCAGCTGGAAGAATTGAAGCTTTTTATCGGAAATGGCGAGCGGTGGGGAATTTCAAAAGTTGAATTTATGCCA
>CAVEBK010000052.1:490-4363 GCA_963613915.1 uncultured Collinsella sp. | reverse complement strand
CATCCGGGTAATTTCCGGACCTCTTATGGGACTGGAAGGAAAAATTTACAAAGTGAACAAAAAACGAGGCCGGGTTACGATAATTACAACCTTAAATCCAGATGGAAAGAAAATAGATTTGGCATTCGAGTGCGTTCAGATGATTGAAAAGTAATTGAGATGCAGGAATTGTTTTATTTTTGAACATATTGACAGATAAAACTTTGCATAATAGAATCCTACTTACATCAAATTGCAGTCTGTTTACGAGGGGCGTTCGGCCCATAAATAAGAGCAATGTCTACAAACTCCGGGAACAACAGGGAGAGAACTGTTCCGCTATGGAAGCTTAATTTTAGAAAAATACGGCTTGCCAGAAAGGGAGAAGGTGTGGGCATTGTGGAAAAGATATGTAAACCAGGCTGTTTTTTTGTCCTTTCTTTTAATACTTAATAAAATCTAAAAAATCAAAAACATTTAACTACTCTTAAAATATGCAGTATTGCTGTTATTTATTGCATATTCTTAAAAGCTGTCTTTTAGTCTGAAAACAATAATTGTAATTCATAAATTCAGACTGAATGTTTTTTACTGATTTCTATTCAAAAGAAACTAACGAATCAAAATTTATTCTCTCTTTCACCGTTTTTTTGGAAATTTGTCTTTTTAAATTCAACTTTGGAGAAATATTAATCATGGAACTTTGCAGACTGCTTGATTTTAAGGACTTGGGTGATGAACGTGGCAAGCTTGTTGTTGTGGAAGGCGCGCAGGACATTCCGTTTGAGATAAAAAGGGTTTTCTATATATACGGCTCCGACAACGAAATTGTACGCGGAAAGCATGCCAATAAGGAAAGTGAATTTGTTCTTATCAATGTTGCCGGAAAATCAAAGGTGCGTGTTACAGACGGAATAGGCGAGCATGTTGTTGAGCTGAACCGCCCGATGCAGGGAATCTATCTTCCCAAAATGGTCTGGAAAGACATGTATGATTTTTCGCCGGACTCTGTTCTTCTTGCTCTTGCAAGCACGCATTATGACGGAAAGGAATATATCCGTGACTATGATGAGTATTTGAAAATTATGGGTGTGAAGAAGTGATCCAGCCTTTAATTTCTCTTTGTATTCCGACAAACGGTGTGATTGAATGGGTGTTTCCTGTTCTTGACAGCATTTATTCTCAAAATGTGGACAATTCGCTTTTTGAGGTTGTTGTTACGGACAACGGGAACAATGCGGAGTTTAAGGCAAAGTTTGAGGAATACCAGAAAAATCATAAAAACCTTTTCTATTTTAGAAGTTCGGGTTATGAGTTTTTAAGCGAGCCTGATTCCTATAAGAATGCAAAAGGCTTGTTTATAAAATTTATAAACCATAGGACAAAGATTGTTCCGGGTACACTTGAATATTTTATAAACTGGATAAACAAAAATAAAGAAGAAAAGCCGTTTGTGTATTTTACGAACGGCGTGCTTGGAAAAGGAAGATCTTTTGAATTTGATGATTTTGATGGATTTGTAAGAGGTCTTTCTTACTGGTCGTCATGGTCAACGGGAATGGCTTTTTGGAAGGAAGACTTTGATTCAATACCAAAGGATGCTGTATACAATTTCTTGTTTCCGCACACGACAATCCTTTTCAGCCAGAAAAACAGAAAGAAATATATCATTGACGACAAGATTCTGCTTGATGAAATTCCACAGGGCAAGATTCCAAAAGGCAGGTACAACTTATTCAATGCCTTTGGCGTTGAATATCCTGGAATTATCTGCGATTTGCTAAGAAACAAGGATATAACTCCAGAAACTTTTATCTGTGTAAAAAAGGCGAACAGAACATTTTTGGCAACTCTCTATTTGGATTACATAATTTTGAAAAGAAAATGCTCGTACGATTTGAGTGGCTATAAAGAATCCTTGGAAGTTTTTTATTCGGATAGAGAAATCAGAAATGCTGCAAAACTTATGTTTATAGAAAGAGCAATAAAATTTCCATTTAGATTTTTCAGAAAATTATTATCACGGTAAAAAATAGGAAAAAAAATATGCAAGTTCCATTTTTAAGTTTAAAAGATATTACTGCAAAATATGCCGATGAGCTGCACGAGGCAGTTATTCGCGTTACGGATTCCGGCTGGTATTTGCAGGGCGGTGAAAACAAGAAGTTTGAGGAAGATTATGCAAGTTATATCGGCACAAAGTATTGCGTTGGAGTTGCGAACGGACTTCAGGCTTTGGAGCTGATGATCCGCGCCTGCAAGATTCTGAATGGGTGGAATGATGGTGATGAAATAATTGTTCAGGCGAACACCTACATTGCAACAATTCTTTCTATCTCGCAGAACAATTTAAGGCCTGTCCTGCTTGACCCCAATCCAGACACTCTGGAGCTTGATGTAGAGGCGATTGAAAAGGCGATAACTTCCAAGACCCGCGGGCTTATGCTGGTTCACCTTTACGGAAGATGTCTGTATAACGAAAAAATTGGCGACCTTTGCAAGAAATACGGCTTGAAGCTTTTTGAGGATAATGCGCAGGCTCACGGCTGCTCTTACAGCGGAAGAAAGACAGGAAGCTTGGGTACGGTTGCCGCGCACAGTTTTTACCCTGGAAAAAATTTGGGGGCATTTGGTGATGCAGGCGCAATAACGACAGATGATGAGAAAATAGCGAATCTTGTGCGTGTGCTTGGAAACTATGGCTCTTCAAAAAAATATGTGTTTGACTACATCGGAGAAAACAGCCGTTTAAGCGAAATGGATGCGGCGATTCTTGATGCAAAGTTAAAGCATTTGGACAATGACAACAACCGTCGAAAGCAGATTGCAAAAATGTATTATAACGGAATAAAAAATCCTCTAATAAAGTGGCCGGAGATAAAGCCGGACGAAAGCAATGTTTTCCATATATTCCCAGTTTTTACAGAAAAAAGGAATGAACTTCAGCAGTACCTAAAAGAAAAAGAAATCGGAACAATAATCCATTACCCGATTCCGGCTCACAAACAGGCAGCATACAAAGAGTGGAATAGTTTGAGTTTTCCAGTTACAGAAAAAATCCATGAACAGGAACTGAGCCTTCCGATGAGTCCGACTTTGACAGATGAGCAGGTGAAGTATGTGATTGATGTATTAAATTCTTGGGGAGAAAAAGCATGAAAATATCAGCGCTTTTAACTGGTCGTGGCAATAATACTTTAAAAGATAAAAATATTCTTCCTGTATTAGGAAGGCCTCTTCTTTTTTATCCGGCAATGGCTGCTAAAAAATGTTCTCTTATAACTGATTTTTATGTATCAAGCGATGATGAAAAAATTTTAGCAGCTGCGGCGGATTGTGGTTACAAGAAAATCGTTAGACCTGATGAATTAGGGCTGCCTACTGCGCAGCATAAGGATGTTATTATTCATGCCTTGTCTGAGATGAAAAACGACGGAGTTTCTCCTGATATTCTAGTTGTTCTTCTTGCAAATTCTGGAATTGTAAAGACAGAGTGGATTCGTGAATCAATAGAAAATCTAATAAATAATCCGAATCTCTCTGCGGCTATTCCTGTAATGCTTGAAATGGATAATCATCCTTATCGTTCAAAAAGGCTTAGAGAAGATGGGTGTCTTGATACATGGTTTGATTTTCGTGGAAAATCAATTTCTACAAATCGTCAGGATTTACCGATGAATTTTGTTCTTTGCCATAATTTTTGGACATTAAATTTAAAAAACTCCTTGTATTCAAAAGAAGAAGGGCAGCAGCCATGGAGTTTTATGGGAAATAACATAAAGCCGATTATTGTTAAAGAAAGTTTTGATGTTCATACAGAAGAAGATATTCTGAAAACAGAAAAATGGCTGAAATTGAATAATATAAGTTATTAGGGAGAAGAATTATGGGAAA
>CAVEBK010000052.1:0-480 GCA_963613915.1 uncultured Collinsella sp. | reverse complement strand
GTTGAAGAGAATAATAACGTTGTTACAATTGATAATTTTTCTACTGGATTTAAGAGAAATGTTCCTGAAAAAGTTGAAACTATAGAAGGAGATGATTTTGACGAAGCTGTTCTAAATAATCTTGATGGACGGAATTTTGATGCAATAATACATATTGCAGGACAATCGTCTGGAGAAATTTCTTTTGAGAAGCCTGTCTATGATTTGCAGACTAATGCACAATCTACTTTGATGTTGCTAAATTATGCAAGAAAAACAGGGTGCAAAAATTTTATATTTGCATCTTCTATGAGTGTTTACGGTGACCACAAAGAAAAACAAGTTGATGAGAATTCTTTTGCTGTTCCGAAATCTTTTTATGCAGTTGGAAAATTAGCTAGTGAAAACTATATGAGAATTTTTTCTCAAGAATATGGACTAAAATGTACTGCATTACGTTTTTTTAATGTATATGGAATAGGGCAAAATATGGAAAATCTG
>CAVEBK010000051.1:0-16347 GCA_963613915.1 uncultured Collinsella sp. | reverse complement strand
ATGACCGAAAGAAATGCCAGTGCATTTCTTTCGCGACAGGATGTCGCATGAACATAAACGAGTGGAAAGTTGTGTAAACAGCGCCACGGATGGCGCAATTTGTAATTAAAAGTTTATTTCACTATACTTAAAAGACTATGTTTTCAGCACTTTACAATATAATCATTCTTCCGCTTAATACACTTCTTGAATTTTTTTACCAGTTTTTATTTGAAGCCACAGGCAACGAAGGAATTGCCGTTATTGGTCTGAGTTTTGTTGTAACTCTCTGCACTCTTCCGCTTTACATGGTTGCAGAAGGCTGGCAGGAAAAAGAGCGGGAAACACAGGCTGCCCTTAAACCAGGAATTGAAAGAATCAAAAAATTCTTTAAGGGCGACGAACAGTACATGATTTTAAACACTTTCTACCGTCAGAATCATTACAGCCCGATTATGGCACTTCGCTCAAGTTTTAGTCTTTTAATCCAGATTCCTTTTTTTCTTGCTGCCTACCATTTTCTTTCTGACCTTGGAACTTTAAAAGGCGTTTCATTTCTTTTTGTAAAGGATTTTGGTTCTCCTGACGCTACGTTCCATATCGGTTCGTTTGCAATAAACATACTGCCGATCGCAATGACAATAATTAACTGTGTTTCGGGTGCTCTTTATTCAAAAGGACATGCTGCAAAAGAAAAAATTCAGATTTACGCATTCGCAGCGATTTTTCTAGTTGTGCTTTACAATTCTCCTGCGGGGCTTGTTGTCTACTGGACAATGAACAATATTCTTTCTCTCGTTAAAAATATTTTCTACAAATTAAAACAGCCTGAAAAAGTTCTTTACGCTATTTTGTGCATTTTTGCTGCTGTGTGCATAGTTTCGCCTTTTACAATTCTTGCTTCTTCAAAAGGCGGATTTAAGAAAGTTATTCTTGCTCTTGGAATTGTTCTTCCGTTTATTCCTTTTGCAGTAAAAAAACTTGCGCAGATTACGGACAATTCGTTTAAGATTCTTGAACAAAACAAAAAACTACGCACTTCTCTCTTCGTTTTTTCTGCAATTGCCCTCGCCTTCCTTTCCGGGCTTGCAATTCCTTCAACCATTATGGAAAGCGAACCGAATAATTACTGCTATGTTGACAGCTACACTTCTCCGTTTGTGTTTTTGTCTGCAACGTTTTTTCAGGCTGTCGGATTTTTTATTTTATGGCCAACATGCTTTTACGCGCTTTTTTCTGTAAGAATTAAAAAGATTCTGACTCTTCTCTTTACGGCAGGCGCATTTATTGCAGTTGTAAATACCTTTATTTTTGGCGGACACTACGGACCTGTTGAAGCCTGGCTTGAGTTTATGCAGCCTCAGGTTTTTACGCCGAAATTTTATGAGATTATTTTGAATCTGGCAGTTTTAGCCGCAATTTTTGCTCTTTTTGTAATTCTTCTTTTAAAATTCCCGAAAATTGCTCACTCGCTTTCTGTAATTTTGGTTCTTTCGCTTGGAGCCGTTTCTGTAAAGAATATCGCTTCAATTCAAAAAGCATATAAAAATCTTGCAGTTCCTTCATATAATAATGAGCTTGAGCCGATTTTTTCACTTTCAAAAACTCATAAAAATGTAATTGTCATAATGCAGGACAGGCTTTTTAATCCTTATATTCCTTATATTTTTGAAGAGCTCCCGGATTTAAAGCAGAAATTTGACGGATTTGTGAACTATCCAAACACAGTTTCCATGGGAAAACTTACGATGATCGGAACTCCAGGTCTTTTTGGCGGTTACGACTACACTCCTCACAGAATGAACGAGCGCGCAGTTGAAGAAAGTGAAAAAACTCTGCAGGACAAACACTCACAGGCGCTTTTGACTCTTCCACTGCTTTTTACGGCAAACGGCTACAAAGCTTACGTTGCAAACCTTCCTTACGAGAACTATCTTGAGCAGCCGGAAAGCAATATGTATCTTAAAAATCCAGACCTTGAGCGCAACGGAATAAAGGTCGAAAGCCATACCGACCCGGACGAAAATCCTTACATTGTAAAATATGAAGGACACGAAGAAATTCAGCACAACCGCGTACTTGGAACTTACACAGGCTACTGGTACGCAAAACACGGAATGGAAAAGGAGCCATACATAAGCACTCAGATTTTCAGGAATTTTATCTGGTTTTCTTTCTTTAAAATGGTTCCTCCTTGTATACGGGGGGGGGTATATCACAGAGACTACTGGCTTTCTTACAACAAATGGGATAATTCCGCACGATTTATCGACAACTATGCTGTAGTTGACTATCTGCCAGAGCTTACAAAAATTGACGACGAAAAGCCTTCGTTCATTCTTCTTGATAACGAAGCAACCCACGAGCCGACAGCTCTGCAGGCACCAGAGTACGATTTTAGAAAAACCAAAGATATTACGAATAAAGGAAACAGCCCGCTTAAAAATGAAGACGCATTCAGCACAAGCTGCGGAATTTTTAACCGGCTGTCAGAATTTTTTGACTATATGAAAGAAAACGGCGTTTACGACAATACAAAAATAATCATTGTTTCTGACCACGGCTCATTCAGCAAAGGTGCAGAATCACATCTGCCTGTTTTTGGCGGAGAATTAAAAATAAATCCGCAGAACTTTGTGGCTTCTCTTTTAGTAAAGGATTTTGACGCTCACGGAGAAGTTAAAGATGACTACACTTTTATGACAAACGCAGACACCCCGTATCTTGCATCAAAAGACGTAATCGAAAATGCAGTTCATCCGTTTACTCATAAGCCTTTAAAAGTTGAAAACAAAAACGACTACACAATCCTGAACAACGCTCCGGCTCAAAGCACAAGAATCAGAAAAGAAAAAGCCTTTAGCGTAAAGGACAGTGAATGGTTTACTGTAAAAGACAACGTATTTGAATCAAAAAACTGGGGAAAGTATAACAAATGACATTAGCCGCAGCACTCTATAACATAATTCTCTCACCAATCACACAGCTGATTGAAATTTCTTACAGAGTTTTCTCTAAAATGTTCAACAACACGGGAATTGCGATTCTTGGTGTCAGCCTTACCGTTACACTTTTGTGTCTTCCTCTTTATATTGTTGCCGAAAAATGGCAGGACACAGAGCGCGACAACCAGGCAAAAATGAAAGGCGGAATTGAGCGCATTAAAAAATTCTTTAAAGGCGACGAGCAGTACATGATTTTGTCTGCTTACTACAGACAGAATCACTACCATCCGATTATGGCGCTGCGTTCAAGTTTTGGAATTTTAATTCAGATTCCTTTCTTTCTTGCGGCCTACCATACTCTTTCGGCCTTGCCGGAATTACAGGGACAGTCTTTTCTTTTTATCCGCGACATGGGAAAGCCTGATTCAATTTTTAAAATCGGTTCCTTTGCAATAAACATTCTTCCGATTTTAATGACTGCAATTAACTGTGTTTCTGGAGCAATTTATTCAAAAGGACACGGCTTGCGCGAAAAAGTTCAGATTTACGGAATGGCAGCCCTGTTTCTTGTTGTCCTGTATAATTCTCCGGCCGGGCTTGTCGTTTACTGGACAATGAACAATATTCTTTCTCTTGTTAAAAATATTTTCTACAAGATGAAAAACCCTCTCAAAGTTCTGTATATCCTTATGTGTGCAGTCTTTGTATTCCTCGCCTTTTACATCCTTGTTTTGTATCCGGGCGGAGCAAATTTTAAAAAGCGAATTCCTGCATGTATTGCTCTTTTAGCCTGCATTCCGCTTCCGCTTTATATTGAGGCTGTAAATTATATTATTTCTAATCCTCTCAAAATACTTTTGCAGAACCCAAAAATTCGATTTTCGCTCTTTATTTTTTCTGCTCTTGCGCTTTGCTTTTTAACGGGACTTGTTCTTCCAGCTTCCCTCATTCTTTCGAGCGTGCAGGAATTTTCAAATATTGAAAACTACACAAGCCCGACTGCCTTTTTGGCCAGTTCATTCTGGATGAGTTTTGGACTTATTATTTTCTGGCCTGTCTGCATTTACTTTTTGTTTAAAGAGAAAATTCAGACGCTTTTGTCGTTTGCATATATTTTTATTCTTGCTGCAGGAATCATAAATGCATACATTTTTGCCGGAAGCTACGGTTCGATGGATTCAACCTTAAAATTTATTGACGGATTTAAAAATCCTTCGTCAGTTTTTATGCTTTTAAATGTTCTTGTGCTCGCTCTTTCTGCAATTCTTTTAATATTCCTTTTAAAACTGAATCTTGCAAAAATTCTTTCTAACGTTGCCTGCATCTGTTTTGTCGCATTTGTAATCTTTACTTTTATAAATGTTTCAAAAATAAGTTCGCAATATAAGGAGTTTGCCCGTATTGCTAAAGAGAATTCAGATGACGGCTCAGCAATAAAATATCATCTTTCTAAAACTGACAAAAACATTGTAATTTTTATGCTTGACCGTTTTGAAAGTTCCTTTGTTCCGTTCATTTTAAAAGATGAACCTCAATTAAAAGAAAAACTCCGCGGTTTTGTTTATTATCCGAACACGATTTCTGCAAATTCTCACACCTTAATGGGAAGCCCGGGAGTTTACGGCGGCTATGAATACACTCCGTGGGAAATGAACAAACGCACAGACAAGGCTTTAAAAGACAAGCACAACGAAGCACTTTTGCTTCTTCCTTCAATTTTGACCAAAAATTCAAACTTTACGGCTTATCTTTCTGACCTTTCGTGGGCAAACTACAGTTATATTTCTGACATGAGTTTTGCTCAGGGTCAGCCAGCTATTCACGCTTTTTCTGTTATGTCCCGCTACACCGGAGACTTTAAGAAAGAATGCATGAAAGGGGGCTTCGAAAAATCTTCATTAAGCCATATTTTAAACCGCAATCTTTTCTGGGTAAGTATTTTCAGACAGGCTCCTGCTGCCCTGCGTCCTGCAGTTTATTACAAGGGAACCTGGTGGGAAAACGGCGTAAAAGAAAGTTCAAGTTCTTTTGGAGACTGGTTTTCTGCCCTGTATTATCTTCCGTCGGTTACTTCCTTTGACAGTACTACTCCGACTCTTTCCATAATTACAAATGAATCAACACATTCTGGTGAAGATATTTCCATGTTCAATTTTAAGAATCTTCCTGGAGTTGAAGTTTCTAACGAGCTTTCGTTTAAGAATAATAATGCCTATAAAATCAATATTGTAACCTTGGGTGCAGTCTGCGACTTTTTAGACTGTATAAAGAAAAACAACAGTTTTGACAATACAAAAATCATAATTGTTTCTGACCACGGAAACGGCGGAAACACAAGCCCAGAGCTTTATGACAAAGACAGAATCGGTGATTTTAAGAAGGACAGCCTGAACTGCGTTTTAATGGTAAAAGACTTTAATTCCAAAGAAGAATTTAAAACAGACACTTCTTTTATGACAAATGCAGATGTTCCGTCCCTTGCATTAAAAGACGTAATAGAAAATCCTGTAAATCCGTTCACTGGCAAGGCTGTTTCAAGTGAATACAAGGCTAAAAACGGATTTTACATTACGACTGACGATCTGTTTATGCCGTACCACAGCAGGAGTAAGAATGCTTTTACAGTCGCCCCCGATTCGTGGTACAATGTACGCGACAATATTTTTGTTGACGCTAACTGGAAAAAAGTGAATTAAATATATTCTGTGCAAAAATAAAGGAGAATTTTTTACTATGACAGAAGTTGAATTTGACTATCTTATGGCAACACGCCGCAAGGAAGACACGACAGGATTCAATAAAGATACAGTGCTTTCGTGCGAAAAGGCCGGATGGGTAAAAAACGGAAAGGTTACTGACGAAGGAATGGAAGCCCTTGCTCCATATAAAGTTGACAACGCAATCATTATGGCTGCAGGACGTTCAAGAAGATGCATGCCTCTTTCAAATTATCTTCCGAAAGGACTTTTTGAAATTAAAGGCGACACAATGGTTGAACGCCAGATTAAGCAGCTCCACGATGCCGGAATCAAGGAAATTGTTCTTGTTGTAGGCTATTTAAAAGAACGCTACTACGAAATGGCAAAAAAATATCCTGAACTTATCGTAATCGACAACACAGAATGGGAAGAAAAAAACAACATGTCTTCTTTGTATGCTGCAAAAGATTACATTAAGGCGTCTTACATCTGCTGTTCAGACAACTGGTTTGCGCACAATGTCTACCGCGACTACGTTTATGATTCATACTATGCCTGTCTTTATTCTGACGAGTTCTGCAACGAATACTGCGTAAAAGGTCTTGACGACAACGGCTACATGACAGAAGTAAAAAAAGGCGGTGAAAAATCCTGGTATACAATCGGCGAAGCCTTCTTTTCCAAGTCATTCTCTAAAAAGTTTGTTGACTTAATGGTAAAAGAATATTACGACCCTGAAATGAAATACATGCTCTGGGACGATTTCCAGATTAAGCACATCAAAGAACTTTTGATGAAAATCAAGCGCTATGACGACGCTGAATGCAAGGAATTCGACACAACAGAAGACATTCTGCAGTTCTACCCTAACTTTAAGGATTTTATTGACCAGTTTTTCCAGGAAGATGAATTAATCAATTCAACACAGAGAATCAGCTATCTTTCGAATTATTCTGATGTTAAGCAGTATTCGGTTGTTGCGACAGAGCAGTTAAAAGGCCGCATGCACGTAAACGAAAATCTTTTCGGACCAAGCCCAAAATGTCTGGAAGTGCTTCACAACGCAACAATGGAAGATCTTTATCTTTACGATTTGACACGCGAAGACGACCTTGCAGTTGAAATTTCAAAACTCACTGAGCTTTCTACAGATTCAATCTTTATTCATTCTGGCTCTTCTGACGTAATCAAGACAATCATGACAGTTGTTCTGAACAAAGACGACACTGTTTTAATTTCTGCTCCTGCATGGAATTACTACAAGTCTGTCTGCGAACTTCACCACGCAAAGGCAGCTTATTACAATGTTGTTCCGGGAAAAGATTCTTACGAATTTGACACAAAATCCCTTCTTGACGCTGCAAAAAAGACAAAGCCTAGAATCATCATCATTACAACTCCACACAACCCGACTGGAGCCGTAATCAGCCGCGCTGACCTTGAAAAAGTAATAAAAGACAATCCGTCTTCACTTGTAATCGTTGACGAAGCTTATTTAGGTTTTTCTACAGTAACTTACGATGCAAAATATCTCTTAAACGCTTACAACAATGTTGTCTTCTGCCGCACATTCTCAAAACTCTATGGCCTGGCAGGAATCCGCATGGGTTACGGACTTTGCACACCAATGGCAAAACAGGTCTTTAAGCTCGACCTGAATCCGTTCAGAACTTCAAACATCGGCCGCAAAGTCTGCATTGCTGCCCTTGAAGACAAAAAATATTACACAGACCTTACAAAAGAAATCATTGAGCTAAAAAAAGACTTTATTTCAAAAATCAATCAGATTGAAGGAATCAAGGCTTTTGATTCTGCCGCAAACTTTATCTTTATCCGCTTTGACGATTCAATCGATGTTCAGACCCTTAAAGACAGCCTTGCTGCAAACGGTTATCTTGTCCGCCTCTGGACAGAAGGAAGCCACCTTTCAATGAGAATCACTGTAGCTCCAAAGCCTGACATGGACAAGGTTCTTGAGCTGATTCAGGATTTCTGCAAAAAATAAACACAGGAGATGAACTAAAGCCGCCGGATTTTTTAGCGGTTTTAGTTCCATAATTATTTGAATATGACATTTTTACCGCTTTACATTGACCCTGGCACGGGTTCCATGCTTTTTTCTATTTTAATCGGTGCCTGCGCTACACTTTTTTTCCTTGCAAAAGCATTCTGGCTGAAGCTGAAACTTTTTGTTACCGGAGGAAAGGGACAGAAACTCGACAAATCCTACAAAAAATACGTAATTTATTCAGAAGACAAGCGTTACTGGAATGTTTTTAAGCCTGTTCTCGACGAATTTGAAAAACGAAAGGTTGAAGTTACATATTACGTTGCAAACGAAAAAGATCCTGTCTTTGAAGAAAAGTATGAATTTGTAAAGCCTGAAGTTATCGGCGAAGGAAATAAAGCTTTTGCAAAACTGAACATGCTTTCAGCAGGTTTTGTACTGATGACAACTCCCGGGCTGCAGGTTTATCAGTTAAAGAGAAGCAAGAACGTAAAGCATTATTCTCATATTTTCCATTCTCCGGGCGATCCTACAATGTACCGCCTCTTTGGAATCGACTATTTTGATTCAATTCTTTGCACCGGCGACTATCAGTTTGAAGACATCCGCGAAATGGAAAAGCAGCGCAGTCTTCCTGCAAAAGAACTTGTTACAGTCGGCTGCACATATCTTGATGTGTTTAAAAAGAAGATGGAAGAAATTCCTGCAGAAGAAAATCATCAGTTTACAGTGCTGGTTTCTCCTTCGTGGGGAAAATCAGCCCTTCTTTCCCTTTACGGGAAAAAACTTCTTGATCCTCTCGTTGCTACAGGCTGGAAAATCATTATCCGCCCTCACCCGCAGTCAAGAATTTCAGAAGGCCAGATGCTTTCAGACCTTGAAGAAGCATACAAAAACGTCTCTAACGTTGAATGGGATTCAAACCGCGACAACTTTTACTCGCTCAAAAAAGCAGACATTATGATTACAGACTTTTCGGGAATCATCTGGGACTACACCTTCCTTTGCGATAAGCCTGTAATGTACGCGAATGCGCAGATGGAGCTCGGGCCTTACGACGCTTACGACATTGACCACGAAATCTGGCAGTTTGCAACAGTTAAAAAGATTGGAATCAAGATTGAAGAAAAAGATTTTGAAAACATAAAGACAGTAATTCAGAATGCAAGCGATTCTCCGGAACTTGCAGCAGCACGCAAAAAAGCAAGAGATGAAGCGTGGATGCACATAGGCGAAGCCGGAAAACGCACAGTTGACTACATGATTTCCACAATGGAAAAAATCGAATCTCAAAAATAAAAACAACGAAAACAGACTGAAGCTGAACTTTTTTGCTTCAGTCTGCAAAAAGCTAAAAATCTGATGCTGAAAATGAGAGTTTTTATGCGGTATGGAGCTCAAGTCTTATGAACCTGCTTTTTAATCTTTTAATTTATCCTGTAAAACAGATTATCGAATTTGCTTTTTCACTTTTTTATCATGTCTTTAAAAATCCTGGGGCAGCGATTCTTGGCGTCAGCCTTGCAGTTACAATAATGTGCCTTCCGCTCTACATTGTCGCAGAAAAATGGACTGATTTTGAACGCGACACTCAAAAAAAGCTTGAAGGCGGTGTAAAACGCATAAAAAAATATTTTAAGGGCGACGAGCAGTATATGATTCTTACAACCTATTACCGGCAGAATCATTACCACCCGCTGATGGCACTCCGTTCAAGTTTCAGCCTTTTAATTCAGATTCCGTTCTTTCTTGCGGCTTATTCATATTTGAGCCATCTTTCGCTTTTGCAGGGAAATACTTTTTTTATTCTCAAGGATTTAGGAAAAAGCGATACTCTGTTTAAAATCGGGAATTTTACCGTTAACGTACTTCCGATTTTAATGACGCTTATAAACTGCGCTTCGGGTTTTGTATACACAAAGGGACATTCTCTGCGCGAAAAACTACAGGTTTACATAATGGCAGCCCTCTTCCTTGTGATTCTTTATGATTCTCCGAGCGGACTTGTTCTTTACTGGACCTTAAACCAGGTTTTCTCACTTACAAAAAACATTTTTATGAAGCTCAAAAATCCTTTAAAAGTGTTTTATGTCTGTGTTGCACTGGCAATTCTTTTCTGCGACTTCTATCTTATTTTTATTCATCCGGGAAGTTTTAAGCGCCGTCTTTTAATGACCGTCGTAATTTCTTTTATTCTTGTTATTCCGCTTTTTGTAAAGCTTGCCTCTATTTTGATTGATTCAACTTTAAAGGGGCTTCTTGAAAATTCAAGACAGAGATTCTTTATCTTTATCGCCTCTGCTTTTGGGCTTCTTTTTTTGACAGGACTTTTTATTCCTTCCAGTATTATAAGCTCTTCGGTAATTGAATTTTTTAACATTGACAATTTGGGCTCGCCTGTAACTTTTGTAAAAAACACATTTATGCAGGCATGCGGACTTTTTATTGTCTGGCCGGTCTTTTTGTATTTTCTTTTTAACAGGAGAATTCAGACGGCTTTTTCTGCATTCTCTTTTATTCTTTTTATCTGCGCTGTCGTAAACTCATTTATTTTTACGGGAAGCTACGGCACTTTAACCAGAATGCTCACATTCTCAGAAAACATCGCAGGAAGAATTCCTTCTTTTACGCTCTCGCTGAACCTTGCTGTTCTTGTCTTAGCGTTTTTTGCCTGCCTTGCCCTTTTTAAATTCAATCTCTTTGGTGCTGCAAAAGCTTTAAGCGGAATTATGGCATTTGCGCTTTTTGCAGCAGGAATCTTTTTTACACATTCAATTTCAACAGAATACTCTCAGATTGCTTCCAGCTACAATCCGTCTGAAGCAAACGAAATAAAACCTGTTCTCCATCTTTCGAAAAGTCAGAAAAATGTTGTCTTATTTATGCTCGACAGAAGCGAAAGCGCGTTTTTCCATTCAATTTTTGACGAAGAAGATCCTTCATTAAAAGAAATCTACACAGGCTTTACATATTACCCGAACACGATTTCTTACGGCGGACACACGATAATCGGCGCTCCTCCGCTTTTTGGAAGCTACGAATACACTCCGGAAGAATTCAACAAAAGAAGCAATGTCTCAAAACTCGAAAAAAACAACGAGGCAATGAAAGTTCTTCCAAAGATTTTCGGTGAGCAGCTCGACTTTAACGTTACAATCTCAGACACTTCGTGGGCAAACTACCAGTGGATTGCTGACATGAGCATTTTTAAGGGAATGAAGAATGTAACTCCCCTTACTCTCGAACACACTTACACCGGAATGTGGATGGATCTTAACAAAGACAAAATCAAGGCGGACATCGTAAGTTCTTCAATTAAGCGAAACATGCTTTTTGTCTGCTTTTTTAGAATCAGTCCGATGATTTTCCGCGATGCAATTTATGACGACTCGCGCTGGTGGAACACAGACGAAGAAAGCGGCGACATCCAGGAATTTATTGACTACTACTCAGAACTTTATTTCCTTCCACAACTCACTGATTTTACGAGTGAAAAAGGCGTTTTTATGAGCCTTACAAACGATTCTACTCATTCAGGATTTGAACTAAATCCTCCGGACTACACTCCTTCCGCTAAAATCACAGGCAAAGGAAAAGGCAGATACGCAAAACTTTCAGGCTACAGCGCAAATGTCGCTTCGTTCAAGCTGATTGGAAAATGGATTGAATTGTTAAAAGAAAACGGAGTTTACGACAACACAAGAATCATAATCGCAGCCGACCATGGAATCGGAAAAAGCGAAGTTTTAAAAGATTTGTACAACGGACAGCTCGAAGACGGATTTACAATGGATCACTTAAATCCAATGCTTTTAGTAAAGGATTTTAACTCTAACGGCGAAATCAGGACAGACACAGCATTTATGACAAATGCAGACGTTCCGCTTTTACTGATGAAAGACATTGTAGAAAATCCTGTGAACCCGTTCACCGGCAAAGAAATGAACGATTCAATCAAAAAAGAAAGAGGAGCTGTCGTAACGACAAACAAGACATGGTCGCCGGATCAGCACGGCCCGAACGTTTTTTCAATCAAAGACGACGAATGGTACACTGTAAAAGACAATATCTTTGACGTGAACAACTGGAAAAAAGGCAGATAAAGAAAATATTCCGGCACAGCAGATTTTTTATTAACCGAAAATCTGCTGTGCTTTTTCAAGGCTCTCTAAATTACCAATATCGTATCGGTGCCCGCTCATAAGCCATGCATAGACATTTTTTTGTGCACAGAACCATGCAATAAAATCCCCGGGAGCATCTGTTCCGCAAGCGACTTTTCCGTTTTTATCTTTTTCGCAGGCTTTTTTTATAAACTGCAGATCTTCTTTTTTATAAATATAAAACGGTGGAACTGCCCAGTTTGACTGCGGGTTAAGCGGTTTTTCCTGCATTTTTATTACTTTGTCATTGTCGTCAATGACAGCAACTCCAGTGCGGCGAAGGCGTTCTACATTTTCTTCAAAATGACGCATTATGCAGGCTGTGTTTTTTACTTTTGAATATTCTATAAAGTCTGAAAGAGAAAAATCCAGAATATTGTCCCCTGCCAGAACTAAAATATCTTCATCAATTTTTTGATTTTCTATTGCAAAAAGAATGTCTTTTACGGCCCCAAGACGGTTTTCGTTTTCTGTTGAACCGTCGTCTAAAACCGTTACTTTTGAATTAAAACTTCTGCTGTTTTTCCATTCTTCAAAAATATCAGCAAATTTGTGGTTCGAAACTACAATGTGCTCTGTAATTTCAGGGTTCAAATCAATATCATCAATCAATCTGTCAAGAATTGTTTTTGTTCCGACTTTTAAAAGAGGTTTTGGAAAATTTTCAGTTAATGGATAAAGTCTTGTTGCGTAGCCCGCTGCTAAAATTATAGATTTCATCAGTTTATTCCGTCTGCTGTCCTGCAAAAATTAATAGTAAAGTTTTCTTTTAACTCTGGGAAAATCTTTAAATATTCTCTCCGGATATTTTTTTCAATTTCTTCTCTTTGTTGAGGATTTATAATCGCCATGGCACAGCCGTTAAAGCCTGCCCCGCTGAACCTTCCTCCGTAAACGCCTTCTGTATTTTCCATAATAGCCTGCAGGGCTTTTAATTCAGTGCTTCCTGTTTCGTAATTTTCGATTGAAGAGCGTCCGCTTTCAAAAATCAGCCTGCCGAATTCAACTAAATCTCCTTTTTCAAAAGCCTTTACGCCTTTTTTTACGCGTTCATTTTCTGTATAAAAATGTTCAGCCCGTTTTGCCCAGTTTTCTGGAAGTTTCTGTTTGTTCTGAAGATAAATTCCATAAGGAACGTCCCTAAGATAAGAATCTGCAAATTTTCCGTATTCAAGATGACAGAATCCTTTCAGTGCGTAACTTGCAGCCTTGCATTCATCAACTCGCATATTGTAAGCAGAACCGGCGAGCTTTCTTTCTACACCAGAAAAAATTACTGCAATCTCAAAATCCGGCATATTTGAAGGAATTTTTACAAGTTTTGAAGAATCCGTTTTTGTGTCGAGACACAAAAGATTGTCTTTTTTTGAAAAAACTTCGCAGCTCTGGTCGAGTTTTCCGACATTAACTCCGATGAAATTCCGCTCGGCGTCGATTGCAAGGTTTACAAGTTCAAGGCTTGTAAGATTTATTCCGTTCACAAAAGAAAGTGCCTTTAAATACGTTAAAAGAACGCTTGCAGAAGAAGACAGGCCTCCGCCCAGAATTGAGCCGGAAATAATTCCTTTTAAGCCTTTTTCAAGCGTGTAAGATTTTTTTAGTGCGTAGGCTGCCGCAAAAAGATAGTCAGCCCAAATGTACTGTCTTTCATATTCTTCATTTAAGTTTCCGAGCGCAGAACCTTCAAAATTTTCTGAATAAACTTCGACTTCTGCATTGTCTGTTTCAAAAAAATCAAAATGAGTTCCCCTGTCAATTGCAAAACCTGTTACAAGCCCAAGCTGGTGGTCAACATGAGCTCCAAGGGGACAGACTCTGTACGGACAAAACGAATGAAAAGCTTCTCCCGCCTTTTTTTTATTCTCTAATATGGATTTTACTTCTTCCTTAGACATAAGGTGATTATATCATTATAATTTATCTCTATGAAGTACGTTTATGTTTTAACTTCCACCCCAAAAGATTTTTACTATGAGCAGGCTTTAATGTCGGTTTATTCATTAAGACAGAAAATGCCTGATGCACAAATAATCGTTCTTGCAGACGACAAAACAAAAAATTCCTTTACAGAAACGAACAAAAGGACTGCGCTTTTAAAATATGCTTCAAAAGTAATTCCGGTTGAATTTGAAGAAAATGTTCCAAATGTTGACCGTTCAAGGCTTATAAAAACTTCAATTCCTGAATATGTTGAAGGAAGTTTTTTATACATCGACTGCGACACAATAATCTGCAGCGACTTAAGCGACATTGAAAACGAAAAAACAGTAACGGGCGGAGTTTTAGACGGACACGTTCTTTTAGACGAGCATATTCACAAAAAATATTTTCTTTTGAGGGACAAAAAATTAGGCTTTAAGGGAACTAAAGAAGCCGGCTACAACATAAACGGGGGGCTGATTCTTGCAAAAGCAGATTCTCCGGAAGAAAAAAAGCAGACTGCTGAACTTTTTAAAAAATGGAATGAACTGTGGAAATATTCTGCCTATCAGAAAAAAGACAAGCACGATCAAAGCGCACTTAACGAGGCGAATTTTCAGACAGGCCTAAAAATGGCTCTCCTTGACGGAAAGTGGAACTGCCAGCCAAGCCACGGCGGACTTGCTTTCTTAAAAGACGCAAAAATAATTCATTATTATTCAAGCGAATTTTCCGGAAAAAACTACATTCCTTATTACAAACTTGCAGACAGGAATATCTGGCAGAAAATAAAAGATGAAGGCGACATTCCGCAGGAAATAAAAGCAATGATTGACGAGCCTGAATTTCAGTTCAACAAGGTTCATTTAATCAACGATCAGCGGATTGTAAACATAATGCAGTCACCTTTAACATTCACGCTTGCAGATTTAAAAGCACACTGCCCGCTTTTCTTCAATTTTCTTGAAAATCTCTGCGCAGGTCTCCGCGGCTTTGCAAAGTCAATAAAAGGTAAAAAATGATTTTAATAAACGGAAATTTTCTCTGCCGCAATCTTACAGGAATCGAACGCTTTGCCTGGGAAGTCTGCAAAAAAATGGATTGTCTTTTAACGCAGGATGATGACATTCGACTTTTAGTTCCAGCGAATGCAAAAAAAGTTCCTGACTTAGAAAAAATAAAAATAGAAAAATCAGTAAAAAGCATAAAAAGTTTTCCTCTCTGGGACATGGGAGATTTTGCCCTTGCCTGCAAAAAACTTAATGCAACGGGATTGAATTTTTCAAACACTGCTCCGCTCGGAAAATTGTGTGGAATTTCTTTTCTGCACGACATTTACGCAAAGACTTTTCCAGAAGATTTTGTAACTTTTAAAGACAGACTGATAAAACTTTACTGCAGGCTTTCCTATAAAAACATTTCAAAAAATGCAAAAATGGTGCTGACAGTTTCTGATTTTGCCAAAAATGAAATTCAAAAGGCATATAAAGTTCAGGACACAAGAATTGAAGTAATTCCAAACGGCTGGGATCATTTTAAGGATGTTGAAGCAGATTCAAAAATCTTTGAGCGTTTTCCCCAATTAAAATCAAAAGACTTTTATTTTACCTTAGGTTCGCTTTCTAAACGCAAAAACCTAAAATGGATTGCAGACTACGCATTAAAACACAAAGACGAAACATTCGCAGTAAGCGGAAAAGCAATTTCAGGTCTTGTTCCTCCAGAACTTGAAGCACTAAAAAAACTTGAAAATGTAGTTCTGCTCGGTTACGTAACAGACGGCGAAGTAAAAGCTCTTATGCAGCAATGCAGGGCCTTTGTTTTTCCGTCTTATTACGAAGGATTTGGAATTCCTCCTCTTGAAGCACTTTCTTGCGGTGCAAAAATTGTTGTTTCTAAAGCGGCAAGTCTTCCAGAAATATATCAAAAAACGGCGCATTATATTGACCCGCTCAGCACCAACTGCAATCTTGAAGAAATTCTAAAAGAAACGACAGATTTTCCAGACGAAGTTCTTGAAAAATACACTTACGAAAATGCAGCAAAAAAACTTCTGAGCATTTTACGAAAGTTCAAATAATTTTTTAGCTTCGTTCAAAACCTGTCTCTTGTTTAATGCCCATTCCGGTGCTATTGCAATTTTTTTTGGCGGGTCGCCTGTAATTCTGTGGATTATTGCGTTTTCTGGGAGTAAATCAAGAGCTTTTTGTACGGTTTTAAAATATTCTTCTTTTGAAAGGCATTCAAATTCTTTATTTTTATACATTTTTTCTAAAACTGTGTGTTGCACGACATAAAGATTTGTAATTTTTATTCCCCAGAAACTCTCTTTGCTGTCCTCAAAACTGTTTTTTATAAAGTTTATTGTCGAAAGCATGTCTTTTTCTGTTTCGCTTGGTAAGCCAAAAATAACATGGGTTACAATATGGGCTTCTGGCACTTGACTGCTAAGAGTTTTTACCGCGTTTATATAATCTTTATTTGTATAACAGCGGTTAATAAGACTTCCTGTTTTTTCGTTAGAAGTCTGCAGGCCTAATTCAATTTGAATAAAATATTTTTCTTTAATCTCTTTTAAAAATTCTATAAATTCTGAAGAAAGACAGTCTGGTCTTGTTGCAATTGCAATTCCG
>CAVEBK010000050.1:0-16422 GCA_963613915.1 uncultured Collinsella sp. | reverse complement strand
TTTAGTCTCAACTGAACAATGTTGCAAAAAATGTTGCACATCAGCAGCAGGGCGCTCAATTAACTCAGGCCATGCAGGAAAACTCTTTAATCCGGCAGAATCAGGAACTCTCTGCTCAGGTTCATAAGACTGCAGATTCTGAAGCAAAGGCAGCTGTTGTAAAAGATGATTCAAATGGAAATGGTTCTCAAAAATTTCAGCATAAAAATAAAAAACAGCCGGATAAAAACGAAGAAAACGTCAAAATGACAGAAATCAGGGAATCTTTTCTGGGACAGAATATTGATATTTCGAGGTAGCCATGGAAGGCGTAGGAATTGCAATTTTAGCTTTTTTACTTTGTTGTCTTAATCTTGTTTTATGGCTTTTTTTCTTAAGAAAATTCAACCGATTTTTTTCTACTGACAAAATTATTCAGAATACAAAAACAGAGGTTGACAACATCATCCGTGATTTAAATCGTGCAACAGAACGCGACATGACAATTATTGATGCAAGATTGCAGGAAATTAAGGCTGCTTCTGCAGAAGCAGAAAGGCGTATTCTTGTTGCAAAAAATGAACTTGACCGGCAGACAAGACTTTCTCAATATCAGACAGCACTTTCTTCTCAAAATAAGAATTCAAAAAATGATGAACTTACTTCCTCTGTCAAAAAAACAGAACAAAGAAGGCCGGGAGACACAAAATCCTTTGGAAATATTTCTGACGGATTATTTTCTGCTAATTCGTATTCAATTACTAAAGAAGGGCAGCTGGCTCTAAATGGAGGACAGCAGGAACTTTTTGAACAGCAGTCGGAAGAACCTTATATTAATTCTCCAAGTGGAACAAAATTTTCTGTTGACACTCAGGGAAACGGCTTTGCTTCAATTCCTAAAATAAGTCCGAATATTCATTTTGCCGATGAACCTTTAAAACCAAAAAAATCAATAAATCAGCAGATAAAAGAACTTTCGGATAAAGGCTATTCAATAGAAATGATTGCTCGGGAACTGAATTTAACGACGACAGAAGTTCAGTTTTCTCTTGATATGGAAGTTTAGAAAAAAGGAACTTTAATATTGTAAAGACCTTATTCTTCTTAACGGAATATTATTTAACGTTGATAATATTTTGATGTTATATTCATAAATGACTAGTTTTAGAAAACTAAAAAAATAAAGATAAAGAGAGGATAGCATGGACACCCACGTTGAAGAACTGATCGACAGGATCAAAAAAGATGGCGTTGCCGCTGCTGAAACTTCTGCTTCTGAAAAAATTGCTCAGGCTCAGAAAGAGGCTGATAAGATTATTCTTAATGCAAAAGAAGAAGCAGAAAAAATTCTTAAGCAGACAAAAGAAGAAAATGCCCGCTTGGAAAAAGCAAGCGAAGACGCCATTAAGCAGGCTGGAAGAAACATTTTGCTTTCTTTCAGAGACTCTATTACAAAAGAAGTTTCAAAGCTTATCGGAAACGAAGTTGCATCTGCTTATTCTAAAGATACGCTTTCAAAACTTATTCCAGAAGTTGTAAAAGAATGGATTAAGAATACTTCTGCAGAAGATGTTTCTGTTCTTTTGAACGAAAAAGATTTAAAAGAAGTTGAATCGAATGTGAAGGCAGCTCTAAAAGCTGAAATTTCTGAAGGTCTTACGCTAAAAATCGACAATTCAATTTCGAGCGGATTTAGAATTGGTGTAAAGGACGGTGCTGCATTCTACGATTATTCAGCAGAAGCTGTTGCTGAGCTGTTCAGTGCTTATTTAAATCCTAGAGTTGCTGCATTAATGAAAGAGGCGGCTAAATAAGTGAGTAATCAGTATTATCTTTTGGCACAACTTCCATCTTTCTCAGTTACTGATGAAAAGTCAGTTTTGCCAATTACAGAAGAATACTTTTATGATCTGTGTTCCCGTTTTCTTGATAAAAAAAGCATGGACCAGGTAAAGAATCTTTCTCTTGAACCTCCGAGAACAAAAGTTCCGACTGACTCTGCTTTTTTGGATAAATGGTACGAAAATGAGAGGAATTTGCGTCTTGCTTTAGCGCAGATTCGTGCATTGCGTATGAATAAAAAGTTTAATCTTGAAAATGAGAGCTTTTCACCCGAAGTGGTTCAGGCTGCAAGAACAGCAACAGGAATGGACAGTCCGCTTGCTGCAGAACAGTTTTTGAATCAATACAGATTGAATCTTTTGGACAGCATTCGGCCTTCTGATGAGTTTTCGATTGATGCCGTTTATTCTTACGGTTTAAAACTAAAACTTGCATTACGAATGAAAAAGTTCAATGCAGAAAAAGGTATGGCTTCTTATCATAAAATTTATGATTCAATTCTCAAAGGAGATATGGGAGATAAATAATGACGGATACAAAAGGAAAGGTAGTCGGCGTTAATGGAAACATGGTTTCTGTAGAATTTGACGGAAACATTTCCATGAACGAAGTTGCCTATGTAAAAGTTGAAGATTCCAGCCTGAAGAGTGAAGTAATCCGTATCCGCGGAAATGTTGCTCAGCTTCAGGTTTACGAAATGACAAAAGGCATTAAGAAAGGTGACGAAGTTGAATTTACTGGTGACCTTCTTTCTGCTGAACTTGGCCCGGGGCTTTTGGGACAGGTTTATGATGGTTTGCAGAATCCGTTGCCTTTACTTGCAGAAAAGGCTGGCTGGTTCCTTGAAAGAGGTATTTATGTTGATCCTCTGGACAGAACAAAAAAATGGGCATTTACACCTGTTGCAAAACCTGGAGATGTAAAAAAAGCCGGTGAATATGTGGGAACTGTTCCTGAAGGACCTTTTACACATAAGATTTTTGTTCCATTCTACCTGCTTGGCTCATATACAGTAAAATCAATTAAGCCTGCCGGAGAATATACTCTCGACGACAAAATTGCAGTTCTTACTGACGAAAAGGGCAATGACGTTGAAATCGGTCTTTCGTTCAAATGGCCTGTAAAACGTGCGGTTAATTGCTACGAAGAGCGCCTTGCACCAACAGAAACAATGGTTACTAAGGTTCGCCTCATTGATACTTTCTTCCCTGTTGCAAAAGGTGGAACTTACTGTATTCCAGGTCCTTTCGGTGCAGGAAAAACAGTCTTGCAGCATACGACATCAAAATATGCAGATGTTGATATTGTAATTATTGCAGCCTGCGGTGAACGTGCCGGTGAAGTAGTAGAAACACTTACAGAATTCCCTGAACTCAAAGATCCTAAAACAGGCAAGTCTTTGATGGAAAGAACCATCATCATCTGTAATACATCTTCAATGCCGGTTGCTTCTCGTGAAGCTTCTGTTTATACATCAGTAACACTGGCAGAATACTACAGGCAGATGGGGCTGAATGTTCTTCTTCTTGCAGATTCAACTTCCCGCTGGGCTCAGGCTTTGCGTGAAATGTCTGGCCGTCTTGAAGAAATTCCTGGTGAAGAAGCATTCCCTGCTTACATGGAATCTTATATTGCAGCATTCTACGAACGTGCAGGTCAGGTTCGTCTTCCTGATGGAACTGTCGGTTCTGTTACAATTGGTGGTACGGTTTCTCCTGCCGGCGGTAACTTTGAAGAACCTGTAACTCAGGCAACATTAAAAGTTGTCGGTGCTTTCCACGGTCTTTCTCGCGCCCGCTCAGATGCCCGTAAATATCCTGCCATTGACCCGATTCAATCATGGTCTAAATATCACGGTGTAATTGCAGCAGATAAAGTTAATTTCTGTTTTGACATCATGAAAAAAGGTGTAGACGTTGCTTCCATGATGAAGGTAGTCGGTGAAGAAGGAACTTCCCTCGAAGATTATCTTGTTTATCTGAAGGAAGAAATGCTTGACGCTGTTTATTTCCAGCAGAACTCTTTCGATGCAATTGATGCCAACGCAACTGTTGAACGTCAAAAGTATGATCTTGATAAAATCATTAAGGTTTTAGGTTCTGATTTTGAACTTAAAGACAAGGATGAAGCCAGAACTTATTTTAACCAGCTTCGCCAGAAATTCCTTGACTGGAACTATACGGAAGAAAACAGCGATGCATTTAAGAAAACAGAGGCGGAAATTGACAGCCTTTATGCTTCTAAAAATGGTACGCTTACAGCTCAGGCTGAATCTTTGCTGAAGGCTTAATTGGAGGACGGTGAAAAATGAACAAGGTATATAGCAAAATTGAATCAATCACTGGTTCCGTAATTACAGTAAAAGCAGAAGGCGTAAAATACAACGAACTTGCAGAAATTACTACAAGATTTGGAAAATCACTTGCCGAAGTAAACAAAATTGACGGTGACGTCGTTTCATTGCAGGTTTTTGCTGGTGGCCGCGGTGTTTCAACCGGAGATCAGATTCGCTTTTTAGGACACGACATGCGTGTTTCTTTTGGTGATGACCTTCTTGGAAGAATTTTTAATGGTTCTGGAGAAGCAAGAGATAAGGGACCGGCTCTTACGGATAACATGACAGAAATCGGTGGACCTTCTGTAAACCCTTCAAAACGTATTCTTGCAGAAAGAATGATGAGAACAAACATTCCGATGATTGATATGTTCAATACTCTCGTTGTTTCTCAGAAACTCCCAATCTTTTCTATTTCTGGTGAACCTTATAACCAGCTGCTTGCACGTATTGCCATGCAGGCAGAAGCTGATGTAATCGTTCTTGGCGGAATGGGACTTAAATACGATGACTTCCTTTACTTTAAGAAAACTCTTGAGGAAGGCGGAGCTTTAAGTAAAACTGTAATGTTTGTTCACACTGCTGCAGACCCGACTGTAGAATGTATTAAAATTCCTGATATGTCGCTTGCAGTTGCAGAACAGTTTGCATTGCAGAATAAAGATGTTCTTGTTCTTTTAACAGATATGACATCGTACGCAGACTCGTTAAAGGAAATTGCCATTACACAGGAACAGGTTCCTTCAAACCGTGGTTATCCTGGTGATCTGTATTCCCAGCTTGCTGCCCGCTATGAAAAGGCAGTTGACTTTAAGGGCAGCGGTTCTGTAACAATTCTTGCTGTTACAACAATGCCAGGTGACGATGTAACTCACCCGGTTCCAGATAACACCGGATACATTACTGAAGGTCAGTATTACCTTAAAGGTGGAAGAATTGAGCCTTTTGGTTCTCTTTCGCGCTTAAAGCAGAATGTAAACGGCAAGACAAGAAAAGATCACCGTGCTTTAATGGATGCCATGATTCGTTTGTATTCATCTTATAAAGACACTCTCGAAAAGAAGTCCATGGGCTTTATGATGTCTAAATGGGATGAAAAACTCTTAAAATACGGTGAACTTTTTGAAAAAGAAATGATGGATTTATCCGTAAATATTTCTTTGGAAAGTGCACTTGATTTGGGCTGGAAGATTCTTGCAGATTGTTTTGATAAAGATGAAACAGGTATCAAGTCTGAATTGATTGCAGAATTCTGGCCTGCTAAATAACAGGTATTTGGGAGAAAAAACTGATGGCAAAAATTAAGCTGACTAAAAATGAGCAGAAGGCGCAGAAAGATTCGCTGAAAATGTATCAGCGCTATCTTCCTACGCTCACCCTCAAAAAACAGCAGCTTCAATCTGAGATCAGAACCATAGATATAAAGGCAAAAGAAGTTCGAAAAGCCCGTGAACAGCTTGAAGAGGAATTCAAAGTATGGATCGGGGTTTTTGGCGAAGAAGAAGCCTTTAAAGCTGATATGGTAACAGTCCGCAACATAAAGAAGGGCACCGGAAATATTGCCGGTGTAACGATTCCTGTTTATGAAGGTGCAGATTTTTCCAGGGGCGACTACGATTTGTACGAAACTCCTCTTTGGATTGATCTTGCTGCTGACAGAATGGAAAAAGCTTTATCGTTGGATCTTGAAGCCAGCGTTCTCGATGAACAGGTCAGGCTGCTTTCTCAGGAATTGCGCACAACTTCGCAGCGTGTAAACCTTTTTGAAAAGGTAAAAATTCCAGAGGCAAAAGCTAACATAAAAAAGATTTCAGTTTATCTCGGTGACCAGCAGGTAAGTGCGGTTGTTCGTTCAAAAATTTCAAAAAAGAAAATTGATCAGAGAAACCGTGCAGCACTCGAAAATACTGAAAATAAGGGGGCTTGCTGATGATAGTCCCAATGAAAAAAATAAGCATTGTTGTTCTTGAAAAAGAAAGACGGCAGGCATTAAAAACACTTAGAAAAACAGGCGTTGTTCATGTTGAAGAAGTAAAGGGCGAAAGTGAAGAACTTAATTCAATTAAACGCAAGAATGCAAAAATTGAACTGGCAATTTCTTTACTTTCCGACATAAAGACAAAAAAAGTTAATGAAACTCATTCTTTAACACAGGAAGAAGCTTTTGAACTTGCAGATACTGTTATCAGTTTGTCTGAAGAAAAAAAGAATCTTTTTGCAGAAATTGCTTCTGATAAAATTGAACTTGAACGCTTGTCTAAGTGGGGAAAAGTTGATCCTGCGGATTTTGATTATCTTGCAGAAAAAGGCGTTTATCTTTCAATGTTTGAGATTCCGGCGAATAAATATAATTCACTTGACGAAAGCATTGATACACTGCTTGTAAATTCTGACAGGGAACATGCACGCTTCTTTGTAATTACAGACCACAGGCTGGACTTAAATGAACGTCCTGAAAATCTGGCACCAGAAGCTTACCGTGTAGTTTTGCCACGATGTTCAACATTGCAGATGTCAGAAATTGTAAAAAAGAATGAAGAGCGGATTGTTGAAATTGACAGGCAGATAAATGATTCTGCAAAATATTTACCGTCATTGAACAAAGCTGTTTCTTGTTTTGGAAAGGATATTGAACTGGAAAATCTTTATAGTGGAATGGGACTGGAAAGTTCAGATGAAGCTAAAGAAGGTTCTGTTCGCCTGGCATGGCTTACCGGTTATGTTCCGGCAGAAGACCTTGCAAAACTTGAATCAGTAGCAGTTGAAAATCAGTGGGCATTTACTGCAAGTGATCCTGAAGCTGATGATGCTGTTCCGACAAAACTTAAGAATAATAAGTTTGTCAGTCTTATTTATCCGGTTACAGACTTCCTTGGAACTGTTCCTGGTTATAATGAATATGATATTTCAAACTGGTTCCTTTTGTTCTTTACAATCTTCTTTGGAATGATTTTTGGAGACGGCGGTTATGGTGGACTTTTACTTCTTATTGGAATTTTAATGCTTATTCCTTCAATTAAGAATAAAAAGACTCCTCCTGCATTTGTATTTTTGCTGACCCTGCTTGGCTTTGCGACGATGGTCTGGGGCGCGGTAACCTGTACATGGTTTGGTTTAACTCCAGCTCAGCTGCCAGACGCAATCAAACATTTGTCTGTTCCTGCATTATCTAATGTTACTTCTGCAACAGAAGGAGTAAAAATGGTATTGCATGATGCAAATGGAGTTGCAACTGAAATTTCAAACGAAGCCTGGGTAAAAGAAAACCTTCAGATTTTCTGCTTTACATTGGCTTTAATTCAGCTTGCTGTAGCTCACTTAAAGGGAATTGCAAAAAATATACGGACACCAAAGTTCCTTGGGGAAGTCGGTTCGCTTTTGCAGCTTGTTGGTATGTACTATGTAGTTTTGAGCATGGTAGTAGACGGAGTCAGATTCCCGCTTGGAATTTCTCCAGAAACATACTACTTGTTTGATAAACTGCCTGTACCAACTCTGGCAATCGGTGCAATCGGTTTTGGTTTTGCACTCAGCTTTATTTTTGCAAACTATGATGGAAGCATAGGAAAAAGTATTCTTGAAAGTTGCAAAAATATAGTTTCGGTTCTTTTGGGCGTTGTAAACGTATTCTCGGATATTGTTTCTTACATCCGTCTTTGGGCCGTAGCTCTTGCCGGAGGTGCAATCAGTGCTACAGTAAACGAAATGGCTGGTCCAATGCTTGGTCATCTTGCAATGTTTATATTTGCAATTCTGATTCTTACAGTTGGACATGGCTTGAACATGATTTTGAATGTTCTTTCGGTTATCGTTCACGGTGTTCGTCTTAACACTCTGGAATTCTCAAATCACTTGGGAATGAGCTGGACAGGATTTAAGTATAAACCGTTCAGTGAATAAAATTTAAAAATCCGTCTGCAAAAACAGACGGTAAAAATATGAAATTATCCTAATCTTAACTAAAAGGAGAAATATTATGGAATTTTTAGGACAGTTTGGTTGTGCAATTGTAATGGGTATTGCTGCTCTTGGTTCAGCTATTGGTATCATGATTTCTGGACAGGCTGCAATCGGTGCCTGGAAACGCTGTTACATGGCTAATAAGCCTGCTCCGTTTATTCTTACGGTATTTGCCGGTGCACCTTTGACACAGACAATTTACGGCTTCCTTCTTATGCAGACAATGATGGGCTCAGAAGCAGCTCCTGGCTTTAAGCTTGGAATCGGTCTTATGTCAGGTATTGCAATGAGTGCTTCTGCTATTGCTCAGGGAAAAGCAGGTGCTTCTGGTTCAGATGCTCTTGGTGAAACTGGAAAAGGTTTCTCTCAGTACATCATGGTTGTAGGTCTTTGTGAAACTGTTGCTTTGTTCGCAATGGTATTCTCAATGGTTGCCCTCGGCTAAATTTCGGAAAACTCATAGAAAAGACGGTCGCAAGACCGTCTTTTTTTTTATTTTTTTTTGCTATACAATAATTCTATGAAACAGTTATATAAAACCACAAAAAAAGTTTTTATTGGTGGTAATGGAAATACAGAACGGCTTTCGATTGGCGGAGATTCTCCTGTCACAATTCAAACAATGTGGAAAGAAAGCATTGTTGGGGTAAAAAACGATCCTGAAAAAATTTCTGAAATTGTAAAAAAAATCAACAGTTTAAAACTATTAGGCTGCGACATTATTCGTTTTGCAGTTCCTGACATGGAAAGTGCAGAAAGTTTTATTGAAATTTGCAGGGCTTCCACTATGCCTCTTGTTGCAGACATTCATTTTGACTACAGACTTGCATTAAAATGCCTTGAAGGTCCAGTTGGCGCAATCCGCATTAACCCTGGTAATATTGGAGCCAGGGACAGAGTTGAAGCAGTTGTAAATGCCTGCCGTGATAATGGAGTTGCAATCAGAATCGGAGTTAATTCCGGTTCGCTTCCTCATGACCTTGCAGATAAAGTTGCTTCAGGACAAATGTCCAGGGCCCTTGCTTTGAGCGAAACTGCTGCCCGTGAATCTGCTGTATTTGACGAATTGAATTTTGACCAGTTCGTTGTAAGCATGAAAGCTAGTTCTGTGCAGGAAACAATTGATGCTAACGAAGATTTTGCAAGCCGTTTTGAAATTCCCCTTCATGTTGGAGTAACGGAAGCCGGTCCTTTGATTACCGGGGTTGTAAAATCAACTCTTGCGTTCAGCCATTTATTAAATGAGGGAATAGGAAACACAATTCGTGTAAGTCTTTCTTCCTCTCCTGAAAACGAAGTAATCACCGGACTTGAAATTCTTCGCGAATGCGGAAAAAGGCAGGGTGGAGTAAAACTTGTAAGCTGTCCCCGCTGCGGTCGCCTTGGTTTTGATGTTCATGCATTTATGGACAGATGGCAGAATAAGTTACTTTCAATGAAAAAAGATATAACAGTTGCTGTTATGGGCTGTGTTGTAAACGGGCCTGGAGAAGGAAAGCACGCAGATTTGGGAATTGCCGGCGCGGGCGGAAAAGCTGTTCTTTTTAAGAAAGGTGTTATAGTGGCCACAGTCGATGAAAAAGATGCTGATGCAGCTTTTGAAAAAGAATTGAATTCTTTTTAGAGGATAGTGCATTAATGAATAAAAAAAAGAGTCTTTTTTTAGCTGTTTTCTTTTTGTGTTTTGAGATTTTTGCCGTTTCATATTCAGAAAAATCCTGGAGAATCCTTGAACAGGCTCAGGTTTATTATGATTCAAAAAATTACGGAGAAGCCTTCAAATATGCAAATCAGGCACTTTCTTTGCGTAAGGAAGAATCAGAAAAGGAATACAATATTCTTGATATCTCAATTTCTCCAGTTCAGGTAAGAAGGGCTGGAAAAGAATTTTCTGATGTCCTTCCGGTTTTAAAAGAAAGAGAACAAAAAGAGGCTCTTTCAATTTTAGATAAATATTTAAAATTATACGGAAATGAGTTTTTTAAGGATAATATTTATAATCTCCTTGAATGGCTGAAAAACCGCAGCGTTTATCCGGAAGCTGATTATTTGATTGGAAAAATTTATCAGCTTGAAGGTGAATATTCTCTTGCACTGGATTTTTATGAACGCGCTTATGCCGAAAAAGAATATCTTGATATTGCTGATGTAAAATACGAAATTTTGTATTCAATTGCTTTTATTGAAAAAATGAATGGTAATGATGAGCAATTGGAAAAAGTTCTTCTCTTGATTTTAGATAACGATGAATCTTTTAAGAATGAACTTTTAAAAGATTCTGTTTTGCGGACAATTTATGCAGACAAAAAAGACAGCGCAGACCGTTTATTTTTATTGTACAGAAGTCTTCCTGTATATTCTTTAGACGCTTTATCACAGCTTTCCGAACTGTATCAAAAGCAGGGAGAGTTAAAAAAATCACTTTCCTGTACTTCAATAGCTGCAATCGAAGCTTTTACTTACATTTTTAATTCAATTTGCGAAAGAAATTCTCAATATAAATACACAAATATTTCTGATTTTTTTAATGAATGTGGAAAATATGAAGAAATAGCTGAATGGGCGAGATTTAACAATATCTGGGAACTCTTTTACCAGCTTGCATCAAAGGCAGAAAAAGAAGGCAATAAAGAATTTTCAGGCTCTTTATATAAAGCCATGGCTCAAAACATTCCAGATGAATATTACAGAACCCTGGCTACAAAAAAACTCTAATCTTAGAAAAATCTTAAAAGGTTTTTGTTTTTTAGTATTGAAGACCGATTCCGATTGAGATTTCAACTGCAGAAACCTGTTTTCTCCAGTCGTCATCAATCAGTTTAGATACGACCTTCTTTACAACTTTTCGTCCTACGTCAACACCTGCGCTGGCTCTTACAACAAGGCTCCGCCATTTTGCAGGAAATACAAGAACTTCAAGTCCTGCTGCATACCATCCGTCTTTTATTGCAAATGTTTTTCCAGTAATTGTATTGTGGGCAAGTGCAACATCTACGAATGGAGAAAGATGCATTTCAAAATCAAAATAACGCATCCATCTTAAATGATTTGCCATCCAGGAATCTTCACCAAAACAGAAATTATTAAATTCCAGCCAGTCTGTTGTAATCAGGCGGAACGGAACGTCAAAATTCATTACGATTGCTGCATTTGTATTAAGAGCCTTTGCCGGTTCTCCGGATAAGCCTGCTTCTGTCCAGGCAGAAGTTTTGTATCTTTGATCGTCTCGGATTCCTCTTAAATATGAACCGATTTCTGTATTCTGGTTGTAGTTATAAAATCCGTAAAATCTTGAATAGATTCCAAAACGGTTATTAAAGGATTTGTATAATTCCATTGTTCCAGAAATGCCTGCAATATATTCTTCGAGCTGGTAGTTGTAGCCAAAATACTGATCAAAAGAAAGGTCAACACCGTCCCTGAAATTATTATGCCAGTTTACGCGTGCAGTCGAAATGCTGTGTCCGATTTTTAAGGTCGGGCTTCTTAAATCTTCGTTTTCATCGCTGATTCCGTCTTTGTCCCAATACCAGTCGTAAGAAACGTAAGGTCCCCAGGTTACGTCATCAAAGTTGTCAATGGAAGCAACTTTGTACGGAAGGGAAAGTTTTGCACCTTCTGTCATATAAAGTTCATCGCCGTATTCTGTATAATCAAAGTTGCGGTCGATTCCCTGAGTTAATTCAAGTTTTATTGTTAAACGGTCAAGCGGAAGTTCAAAAATAAAACCTGTTTCGTAAGAAAATTCCGGCTTACTTTTTCCGATCGTATAGTCAAAGCTAAAACTGTTTTTCCATTTTGAATCCAGTTTCCATAGCTTAAAAGGGTAGTCGTAGGAAATATTTATTCCAAAAATAGTATCGTACGAACTGGAATCCGTGTCAGAATCCTGCGGCTCATATGAAAAATTAAAATCCAGGTCAAGAGTTTCGAGAGTGCCTAAAAAATTAGTATCTTTTGCCTTTAATTTTAAAACCAGACCGTCGTTTGAATTATATTTCGGGTAAGGAACAAGAAGAAAATGTTTTGAATCCTGGGTTGAAATATTTAAAATTACGGCTGTAATTCCTTCTTCGTCAGGAACTGAATCGTATTTTGTGTAAATTACCGAAGATTCAAGGTTTCGTTCATTGTTAAAAAGCTGGCGCAAATTTTCAATATAAAGATTTAATTCTTCATAATTTTCAAAAATGCGTTTTTTATCAATTTCGATATTGCGTTCAAGTGCATACTGCCTTGTCATTCCGTTAATATCGTAATTTACCTGATTTATTCTGTATTTTTCTGCAAAAGAAAATACTGATAACGAAAGCAAAGCAAAAAGCAGTGGTACTGTACGTTTCATTTAATATGCACCTTTTCCTTTTATAACAATGTAAACTGTTTTTATGATAATCCAGATATCGAGCCATACTGACCAGTTTTGAATATAGTATGAATCCAAAGTAATCCGCTCTTCGTATCCAGTGTCTGATCTTCCGGAAATCTGCCACATTCCGCTCAGTCCCGGCTGAACGCTCAAAATAAGCTTTGATTTTTCCCCGTATTTTGCAAGTTCAGGCTCTGTAACCGGACGGGGACCAATAAAACTCATTTCTCCTGTCAGAACATTAAAAAACTGAGGAAATTCGTCAAGGCTTGTTTTCCTTAAGAATTTTCCAATTTTTGTAACGCGCGGATCATTTGTAAATTTTCTGTCTTTTTCCCATTCGGCTGCCATAACAGGATCTTTTAAGAGTTCTTCAAGTTTTTTGTCTGCATCAACAACCATGGAACGGAATTTCCAGCATTTAAACTCTTTTCCGTTTTTTCCGACTCTTTTGTGCCCGTAAAAAACAGGCCCCGGGCTGGAAAGTTTTACACACACTGCTGTAATCAAAACAACTGGAATTATAAGAGGGCTTGCAAGAACTAAAAGAAAAAGATCAACAACCCGCTTTAAGAAAATGCTCAGTTTTTTTGTTAAATTGTGAGTAGAAGAAAAACCTAAAATTCCTCCAAAATCGCGGACGTTTGTAGACAATGTATTTAGATTCTGGGTATGAGGAATTGTAATAGTATATCTGAAGTAAGAATTGATTAAATCAAAATTCAAATCCCAGTCAATTATGATTGCAACTTTTATGCCAGTCTGCCGGATTACGTCGTTAAGCGTTTGAGACGGTCTGTAAACAGGAACATCGTGGTAAAAAGTATTTTCGGTGGCGCTGTTATCAACAATTAAAGCCGGCTTGTATCCAAGGTCTTTACGGCTTAAAAGGCGGTCAACCATAAAATAATTTTTTTTGTTATTAACGAGAATTACAGCCGGAACTCCAAACCATTTTGTATTTTTTAAGATATGGCGGGCGAGTTCTCTTCCACCTGGGAGAAATATCAGGGCAAACGGAGTTGCCAGAATCAGGGCAACAACAATCGGCCATTTATCATCTGCTTCTTCTACGGTAATTGAAAGGGCAATTCCTGCAAAAACAAAAAAAGAACAGATTCCGAACTTTTTAACTTCGTCTGCCGGTGGAAGTGAAATTCCTGGATAAAGCCCGGCAGCATAAAAAACTGCAATCATCGGTGGTAAGTAAATCCAATATGTTACAAACGAACGGAAATTAATCCATGAATGATTGATAAAATTTATGATAAAAAAGGATGTACCAATCGAAAGCATTACCATAAGGCAGTCAACAACAGCCAGGGCAAAGCCTGAGGTAAACGAACTTGTTTTCCAGTATTTGAGATTAAAAAACTTAAGGTAATCGTTTTCAGTCATAGCAAATTTAATTATATAGAAAAAAACTTCATTGGTCTATTGAATAAACTTTTCCGATTAACTGCGCTGCTTTTGTAAAGGGAACCTCTAAAAATTGCAATTTTTAGAGGTAACTCTGAAAACGCGATGTTTTAATTCGTTGTATTTTAACGAATTAAAACTCGCAGGCATCTTTAAAAAAGCATTGAAAATGATTTTTTAAAGATGTCCTAAATATTCCTGTAATGAGTTTTCTATAAGCTCAGCGGATTTTCTGTAAGAATATTTCCGGGCTAACTCTCCAAGTTCAATTTTTTTAGGAGATTTTTCTGCTTCTAAAAGTTTCTGGCAAAGTTCATCTGAGTTTTGTGCGCTGTAAAATTCAACAGGAAAATCCTTATAAATTTCTTTAAAAACCGGAATGTCAGAAATGATTGCTGGCGTTCCCATAACCATGGCTTCTAGCGGAGGAATTCCAAAACCTTCGTACAACGACGGCTGAACTAAAACGAGGGCAGAAGCGTAAAGTTCACGCAGTTTTTCATTTGTAATTCTTCCTGTAAATTCTATTTTTTCTGTCGGAAAAATATTCAAGCGTTCGACAGTTTCTTCGTCTCCCGTGCGGAAATTATCTTTATTGCCGACTATTACAAGTTTTGAGCTTAAGCCTTTTTTCTGTGCTTTTTCAAATGCGTCTAAAAGTATTTTTAAGCCTTTATGTTTTTTTATGTTTCCTACAAACAGAATTGAATTGTTTTTTGGAGGAAATACAAAGTCTTTATTTTTTTGAACCAGATATGACGGAAAAGAGTTGTAAACTACTTTTATTGTTTTTTTACAGTGAAGTTTTGAAAGAATCCTTGATTTTGAAAATTCAGAAACTGTAAAAATCATTTTTGACATGTTTATTGCGCGCTGATAAAAATATTTTCTGCCAATTCTTCCTAAAAATCCTGTAAGTTCCTTTACGTCTAAAAAAACAATGTCGTGGATTGTAGAAAAAACAGGAATCTGAATTCCTCCAGGAATATTGCAGTATGGTGTAAAATAACAGTCGTATTTATGAATCGCATTAAGAACGTCCTGAGGAAAATTAAACATTTCCTGGGCTGAAAAAGGTTTTACATCGCAATAACAGAATTCAACATTTTGCAGGCGCAGAAAATCCATGCACTGTTCATGAGTTCCGATTAAAAGACATTCGTTGTGTTCAAGAAAATATGGAATGAGTTCACTTATAAAAGTTCCGATTCCTCCGGAACCAATCATGCGGCAGTCAATTGCAATTCTTAGCATTATTTAGAAAATCCTTTCATCGTAAGTTCAATTTTTTCTCTTATCTGGTTGCAGAATCTTTCGGTTGAAAATGAACGTGCATGTTCTGCAATTTTACCTGAATTAAAAACATTTTGTTCGTCTAAGGTTTCAAAATTCTGAATTGCTTCAATAACGGACTGTGTTTCCTGCTTATTAAAAAAGACTCCGGTTTCATTTTCAACTACAGTCTCCAGGGCACCGCCTTTTGCAAAGGCAATTACAGGTCTGCCACACGCCTGAACTTCTACAGGAATGATTCCAAAATCTTCTTCTGCGCAGAAAATCATCGCCCTGCATTTCTGAAGATAATTTTTTACTTCTGAGTCGGAGATTCTTCCAGTAAAAGTAATTTTAGATTTGTCGTATTTGGAAGCTAAAAGTTTTAATTCTTTTTCCTGTGAACCGCCACCGATTACAACTAATTTTTTTCCAAGTTCCCCGCAGGCAGAAATTGCCAGGTCAATTCTTTTGTAAGGAACAAAACGGCTGAAAACTACGTAAAAATCTTCTGACTTTTCGTTATTTGGAGAAAGGCGTTCTGTATCAACTGGCGGATAGACTACAGAACTTTCAAGGTTCCAGTATTTTTTTATTCTTCGCTGAATATATTTTGAATTTGCAATCAGACAGTCGATTCTCTGCGAAGAAACAAAATCCCAGAGACGGATTGAAGGCATAAAACGGTTCATAAAGAAGGCAACAATTTTTTTTGAATGTTTCTGATATTCAAAAAACTGATCCCAGGCATAGCGCATCGGTGTGTGAATATAGGCAACGTGAGCAACTGAAGGAGGCGTAATTACTCCTTTAGCACAGCTTGAAGATGAACACAGAACAAGATCGTAAGAAGAAAAATCAAAACTTTCAAAAGCTTTTGGCATTAAAGGAAGCATTTTTGTATAAAGTTTTGCTGCCATAGGAATTTTTTGAACAAATGAAGTATGAACTTTTTCTTTTGGAAAGATTTTCCCCATTTTTTTTTCATCGTAGACAAGTGTAAAAATATCTGCATCAGGATAAATGGAAAGAAATGCTTCTACGACTCTTTCAGCTCCACCGTAATTTACAAGCCAGTCATGTACAATTGCAACGCGCATTAAAAACCTCTTTCTGTATTTTAGCGGAATTAAAAATAAAAGACAATTTTTGCTGCAAAATCGTTCCTGCAAACTTTGTTATGGTTACCTCTAAAAACGCGATGTTTTAATTCGTTGTATTTTAACGAATTAAAACTCGAAAGTCT
>CAVEBK010000049.1:0-16721 GCA_963613915.1 uncultured Collinsella sp. | reverse complement strand
GCGCTTGTCGCAACCGTGCGGCTTGCTGGCAGGTTCTCGACGAGAGGCTATTTGAAATGTTTTTGTTGAAACTCGACAGGTCGGGCTTTGCAGGGCTACGGCTTTCGCCTCCGATATTTTGTGCAGGTTTCGACACGCTCAACCGGCACAAAACATCGCGCTGCGCGCGCCCTTCCAATCCCTAACGCAAAAAAAGCGGTGGCTAAAGTTTCTCAAAACCTTTGCTTTGAAAAACCCCTGCCACCGCTTCACTTTTTAGCAGTTAAATATTATTTACTCAACGATTCTTGGACCTTCGGTTTCGACAATTTCTCCATTGTCTGTTTTAACCTTTCCAAGACTTACTTCAATTCCTGTGATTGTTGCTAAAGGCCAATCCCAGTCTTTTCTAAAGCTAAGGACACTTGCATGAGCTCTTGCATCTGCTACTAAAGAAGCAAAGATTTCTGCCTGAAGTTCACTCTTAACATTTATATCCCAGTTGTCATTCAACGGCATTCCAGAAATTGCAATCTTTGCAGTCAACGGGAACGATGCCAGAAGTTTTACCCCTAAAGTAAGATCACCTTTTGCAAGACCAATTTCTTTACCAAAACCAAGTCCCGGGCGAAGGTCAATAACAGGTGCAATCATTCCTTCAAGGGCCCCACCAACCTTTAAGTTTTCGAATGACTTGTACTTCATTCCGGCATAGAATGCTCCGTCATGGATAAAGCTGAAATAACCGTATTTATCAAAGTCAACCCAGTAAGGAATTCCAAGGAAGCGTTTTATTTCCCAGGTAATACCAGTATTAAGCCTGACACCTGCAATATAAAGTCCTCCGATATATCCTTCGTTAAAATCAAGCGTTACAGTTGTTTTTACAAGAACATCGAACGCAGCATCAAAAGTAAATACGATTGGATACGGCGGGCAAAGTTCCTTGCTGAAATGTTCAGAACGGATTGCATTGGCTGTCGGTTCAAGAACATCTCCAATTCTACGGCTCTGCTTAAACGAAAGGTACCAGTGTTTAATTCCAAGACCTTTTTCGAGTGCCTTATCCTTTTCCTTAATTTTCTTTTCAATTGCTGAGTCAGACATTCCATAAGCCTTCATGTCTTCTTCGGAAATTCCAACTCCATCGCTTGTATCGATATAGAACGGTTCCTTTTCTGTAAAGATTGAATCCGCAAATGTATAACTGATTGTATCTGTAAGTTCAAATCTTGCAAGTGCATAAACCTTTACAGTTACACTGAACTTGCCGGATACAATTTCAAAATCTCCACCAATACCAACTTTTGCAGAAACATTTGCATTTTCAAGAACTGACCTGAAAATCTCACTCTTAATAAGGGATTTTGCAATATTTACCATGTCATAAGAAAACTTAAGGGTGTCAAACTCTGCCAAAATCTCATTCTTCTTTTTGCAATATTCTGCATACTGCGGGTTTAAATCAGAATCATCTTCTGTAGCTGCTGCTGCAGCTTCTTCAGCCTGTTTCTGAAGTGTTTCGTAGTATTTGTTTATATATTCCTGAATATTCGGAAGTCCTTCATACAATTTATTTATATCGTTCATGCCAGCTGCAGCCGAACCTGTTTTTCCACCAGACAAAAAGCCTTTTGCAGGATTAGAATTATTTACAAGAATCTCGCTTGGCAAATCTCCAAGATACAGATTGAATGTCGGAAGAATTTCCGAGAATGTTGTACCAAACTCGCTGAATGACGGGCAGTTTTCGCTGAACATTTTTGCAAGTACGATACGGTTAATAACTACAGTCTGGAAAGTTCCAGAAAAAGGAACGTCTGCAACATTTGCACGAACATCATCTGCAGCATCAGTTGTTTTTCCGTCTGTTACAACCTTCCACAGATCAGCCCTGACGAGCATTTTGTTCAATTCTGTACAAAGATCGCTTACATTCATTGACTCATAATCTACAGTTACGAGAGAAGCAGGAAGTTCTGCAAACAGTTTGTAAATTGAATACGAAACCCCAAATTCTTCCGGCTGAAAGTAGAATGTTTCCGGATTTTCGTTATCCGTAACTTCCATGGTTTTAAGTTCGCTGTCATCAACTGCGCGTGCACTCGAAAAGTTTGAACTTCCTACATAAACCTGGAAAGTATTTTTTTCGTTATCAATTACATAGTCACCATAAGAAATGCTCTTTACGGCAGCACGACTGGAAGTATTTACGTTGTATTTATTTACAACATAACGGCCGTTTTCATTGATTGTAACCAGACCACCCGGATAAGCTTTGCCAGCATACTGATCCGGCAGAATTGCAAAAGAAAAAGATTTTTCAGTTGTTTCCGGATCATTTACAACAGAAAGCCACATTGCTTTTTCTGCGCCGGCACGTTTCGTCGCCGGAACTTCGTAAATAAGGTCAGGTGAACCGCTGCCAGTAAGGTCAACGCTCTGTCCTGCTGCAAGAATGTAAGAACCCTGTTTTACAGGTTTTTCTTCATCATAATTCCAGCCGTTGCTTACATAGTAATCAAAACTTACAGCTGTACTGTCAATTTCAGTAATTTCAATGTAACCAAAACTTGCAGAATAAATCGGATCAACACAGGCAGTATGTCCGTTGCCCAGATCTTTCTTAAAAAGTTTACCGGCACGAGTTGCAACGATAACACCATTTGCAAGCTGACTGTTTTTAATGTCTCCCGGATTAAAAAGCATTGAACCGCCGGTATAAGCAAGCGTTTTTAATACAGAACGGTTTTTTACAGCAGAAATATTGTTAAGCTGTGTATCAGAAGAACCGTCTTCCAGAACAAGGCCATTTACACAGCCAATAACGAGAGCTGTCAACGCTATCGATAAAAAAGCAAAAACCTTTAAGACTCTTTTCATAGTACCCTCCTGTGAAAAGTTTTTATAAGACTCCAAACTTGTTTTTTCAGTTTATGCAAAGAGTATATATTTCTGCAGTTGCCAGATGTGACCCAAAAAATTAAGGGGCTTCCCCGCTGGCGCGGGGCGGGCTATTCGTGGCTACGGCGTCTAACGCGCCTCCGGTGCTGCGCACCCGCGCTGCGGCCACTACTATCCCTAAGCTGAGGCTTAGGTCGTGCGCATTTTGCAAATTTGTCAGCCAAATGGCGCCAAGGACGGCGCTAAAGACAACTCCACCCACACGAAATGCGAAGCATTTCGTGGCGCGACACGATGTCGCGCTACCCCTTGCACACTGAGGCTTAAAAATTATAAACTCATGTTATGACTAATTCCGATTTGATTTGCGACTTTGTTGAACCTGAAATTATCGAAGCTGTTAAACAGATTCAGGAAGCAACAGACGTTAACGAAATAAATAAACTTGCTGTAAAAATTTCAGCTCTTTTTAATGCACAGGACGTTTTTGCAGATATTCTTTCGAGCAAAGATGATTCAAAAATCATTTCTTCCTTTAAAAAGAACCTTACACTTTTAATTCAAAAAACCTGGGTCGAAAAAGACGACGAAACTGTAAAAGAACAGGTTCTCTACAACCTTGAACAGTTCTGCGTTTATGTAGAAGACGGAAAATACGCAGAAGAATATTCACGCTTTTCTCACATTCTTACAGATGTTGTTTATTTAATGTTCGGTCCAACTTCTAAAGAACCGGTTTTTGAAGAGTATTCCCTTCGCATTGACCCTGAATTTGGAGTTTTCTGGTGGTATATTTCTAATCTGCCGGAAGTTGCAGATTTTTCTAACGAAAAAAGCCGCGCACTTCTCCTTCTTGGAATGTACTTTTTAGCAAATTACTAGGCAGATGCCACATTTTTGTCATGGGAACCTGTAAAAATTGCAATTTTTATAGGTATCTTTGGCCCTCATCTGCACAGATGGAACAAAAAATGGATATAGAAAAAATTTCTCTTTCATTAAAAAAAGCATCATGCGCACTTGCACTGCAGACCGCTGAACAGAAAAACGAAGCCCTGCAATGCGTTGCTTCTTCAATTCAAAAAAATCGCTCTGCAATTCTTCTTGCAAATTCAACTGACGTACAGAATGCCCGTTCAAAAGGAATGTCAGAAAGCCTTGTAGAACGACTTGCCTTAGACGACAAAAAAATTGATTCAATCTTAGATTCTTTTAAGCAGATAATCGGACAAACAGACCCGATTGGCGAAGAAACAGCCGGCTGGAAAACTCCAAAAGGAATGACAATCCGACAGGTGCGCGTTCCGCTCGGAGTAGTTGCAATAATTTATGAAAGCCGCCCGAACGTTACCGCTGACGCATTTTCACTTGCCTACAAAAGCGGAAATTCAATTCTTTTGAGAGGTTCTTCTTCTGCAATCAATTCAAATACGGCACTCGTCAATGCAATAAAAGAAGGACTTTCCCTTTCTAAAAACGGAATTGCAGACGCAATTGAACTTGCTCCATGCAAAAGCCATGACGAAGTTGAACAGATTTTAACAGCAACCGGAAAAATTGACGTTGCCCTGCCTCGCGGGGGCGCAAAATTAATAAATATGGTTGTTCAGACTGCAAAGATTCCTGTTATTCAGACAGGAGCCGGAGTCTGCCACCTTTACGTTGACGAAAGTGCAGATTTACAGATGGCAGCCGACATTGCCTGGAACGCAA
Source organism: uncultured Collinsella sp. (assembly GCA_963613915.1). Classification (GTDB taxonomy): domain Bacteria; phylum Spirochaetota; class Spirochaetia; order Treponematales; family Treponemataceae; genus Treponema_D. Next base: position 12,125 of record CAVEBK010000049.1, on the reverse strand, counting down.
AAACACAACGTCCGGGAGCATGCAACGCAATAGAAACAATTGTCGTAAACAAAAAAATTGCACAGGCTTTTATTCCACAGCTTATAAAAAAGTTTGCACCAAAAGTTGAACTTCGTTTAGATGAAGAAGCTTTTTCAATCGCAGAAAACACTCAGGATTCTTCCCTAAAAAATTCAATTAAAAAAGCATCTGAAGAAGATTTTGGATTTGAATTCCTTGATTTAATCTGTGCCGTAAAAACCGTTGACGATTTAAACGAAGCAATTGAATTTATAAATGAGCACAACACAAAACATTCAGAATGTATAATTACAAACGACCGTTCAAACGCACGAATCTTTCAGTCAAAAATTGACGCAGCCTGCGTTTACGTAAATGCAAGCACACGCTTTACCGATGGCGGAGAATTTGGTTTTGGCGCAGAACTTGGAATCAGCACACAAAAACTGCACGCCCGCGGCCCAATGGGAATAAAAGCACTTACAACAACAAAATACTTAATCGACGGCGACGGTCAGGTAAGGTAAAAAACTTTTATGAAAATCTACCCTGCAAAAAATTTTGATATTCAGGACATTATGAAAATTGAACGCTCGGCGTTTATTCCTCAAATCCAGGAAAAGCAGAAAACTTTTGAAGAACGGCTTTCTGTTTTTCCGGAAGGATTTTTTGTCCTTGCAGACAATTCTCCGGAAGTTGTTTTACAGAATGGCAAACAAATAATTGCAGGCTATTTTACAAGCGAAATCTGGCCGACTCTGCCACAGAACGACAATTTTTTTACGCTCGGACACTCGGCTCTAAAATGCCACGACAAAAACGGCTGCGTTCTTTATTTTTCTTCATTTGCAATTCTTCCATCTTACCAGGGCAAAAAACTAGCCGGAGGCTTTTTAACAGAATGCCTTGACAGCGTCTGCGGAGCTTTTCCAAACATAAAAAAAATTGCACTTTTAGTAAACGAAGAATGGCAGGGAGCAAAACACATTTACGAAAAGCTCGGCTTTATTGAAATAAGAAAAATTAAAGGATTTTTTCCATCTCTCAAGGCAGAATCTGCCGACGGAATTATAATGACAAAAGACCTAAAGTAAAAAAAGTGCGCCATCCGTGTCGCACACTTTTACACAACACGTCAGCCGGCATTCGTCTGACGTGTTTTTTTTACATTGTTTTTACGATTGTATAAATATAGTCGCCTGCTTTTTCAATCTTGCGGACAAGGTCAATAAATGCAAGTTCGCTCTTAACGTCGCTACCAGCTTCGATTCGCTTTCGGCTTTCGTATTTTAATTCTTTCTTTGTCTTGTCGATTGCATTTTCAAGATTTTCGTATTCATCTTTCTGAACATCGCTCATTCCAAGAGTGAATTTTACGCAGACACGTTCAAAGAAGAATCTTACGGAATCAAGATAACCGGAAATCTTCTTTGTCTGCTCAGATTCCGGATCAAAAGAATCGCCTTCAACATATTTTTTAAGCGTATACATGATTGAATAATTTTCGTCGCTCAAACTTTCCAGAGAATCCGTAACAATCATTAAGCGCGAAAAATAAACGCGGTCGTCATGGTTGGCATTTGGCAGACGCGAAACATGCTGTAAAAAGTGCGTAATCGACTCGTTCATTTCGTCAATGTAATCTTCTGTATTGTGAATTGAGTCAATCGAAGAACTAAGGTCTTCCGACGTAAGTGTTTTACCGGCAGATGTAAGGATTGAACAGAGAGTGTCCATCATTTCCATAACGCGTGCTGACATTTTTGAAATTTCGCGCTGAATCTGGAAAAGGTAAACATCGGCAGAAACGTGGCTGTTCGGAAGAATTGCAGGAAGTTTGTAATGAGTGTTTTCGTCAACACCATTGGATTTAATGACTTTTGCTGCAAGGAATGCAATCTGATCTACAAATGGAAGGAATATAATGGTTGCACAAATATTAAAAATTGTGTGGAGCATTGCAATATGAGTTGTAATGTCCTGGTCCGGAGTTCCAGGAACAATTACATCAACAAGTCCAAGGAAAGGCCTGAAGAAGCACAAAGCAATTACGGTTCCAGTTACGTTGAACATAACATGCACAAGCGCCGTACGTTTTGCGTTTGTCGAAGCACCGATTGCCGACATAACAGCGTCGATTGTAGAACCAATGTTGCTGCCAAGAACCAGAGCTGCTGAAAGTTCCCACGAAATAAACCTGTTTGCCGCAAGGATAAGGACAATTGACGTCATTGCAGATGAAGAATGAATCATTGCCGTTACAAATGCACCAAGCAGAACTCCAGCCAGAAGGCCGAGCATTCCATAATCAGTTAAACGCTGGATTACAGCTGCACTTTCCGGGCTTAACGTAAGAGTTGCCTGCAAAAGGTCGAGCCCCATAAACAAAAGGGCAAACCCCATAAAGCAGTCTGCAAAATTATGAATCTTTAATTTTTTAAAACGCTTTAAGATAAAACCAACGCCAAAAAGCGGAATTGCCGCCTTAGAAATAGAAAAACTGAATCCAAAAAGCGAAACAATCCATGCAGTAACAGTCGTACCAATGTTGGCACCAAAAATTACACCGATTGCCTGCTTAAGAGTAAGCATTTCTGCGTTAACGAAACTTACAACCATTACAGTTGTTGCGCCCGACGACTGAATAATTGCCGTAACGCCAATACCAGTTAAAACAGCAGTAAAACGATTTCCCGCGATTTTGCCAAGCAGTTTCTGTAAATTACTTCCCGCACCCTTTTGAATACCGTCGGAAAGCATGTTCATTCCAAAAAGAAGGAGACATAAAGCTCCAACAAACCCGAAAACCTGACCAATAATTCCTAAAAACATAATTCTTTTAAAAACATAACTTATAAAACCAAACCTAAACGCTAGTATTTTAACCAAAAACTGACAAAAATATATAGGATTTTTAATTTTTTTTAAATTTTTTTAGTTTCTGTTTCGGGCGCATCGTTGTGTTCCACAACGACCGGGCTTTCCGTGGTTCCGCGCCTGCGCGCTTCATTGTTCTGACCTCCCGTCAGCCAGCAAATGCTGTAGTGCCATTCGTGGCACAGATTACCGTCAAACCTGTATTTGTCAGTAATCATAAAGTCAGAACAACGGCTTCGCCGCCACTACAATCCCATTGCGCAACACTGTATAATGGAATGATGAACGACGCACAATTTGAACATTTCTGCAGCTTCCGCAACGACTTTCGCTCTTACTGCAACAAACTTTCCAGCGACTTTAGCGCGCTTTTAATTCCACTGCAAAAGCAGGCCTGCAAAAACGACACTCCGGAATATCCGCTGGAAAATCCAGTCGTTTACAACACGGCACTCGACGAACTTACAAAAGACAGTCAGATACGCTTAATTGTCATTGGCGACAACCCGGGCAAAGACGAACAGCTTTTAAAAAACTGCAAATATCTTGTAGGTCAGAGTGGAAAAATCGCCACAAGCTTTTTTAAAAACCACCCGGAATTTAACGTAGACTTCAGACAGAACGCAATTATCTTAAATAAAACGCCTGTTCATACGGCAAAGACAAAGCATTTAAAATACTTGATGCAAAACGGCCCGGAACAGTTAAAACAAATGCTGAAAGAAAGCCAGTGCTACATGGCAGAAAAAACAGCAGAACTGCACGCAAATTTATGCAAATCAGCAGTTACAGACAACGAAAAACCGGATATTTTTTTAGTCGGCTACAGCGAATTAAAAAAGAACGGCATTTTTACAGATTACAAAGAAACCCTTAAAAATTTTTACGGACAAAACACGGAAGAATGGAAAAGAGTTTACGTTTTTCAGCATTTTTCAATGAACCGTTTTTCGATTGATTTAAAAGACTTTATGCAGAAAAACAGTCTGCAGGATATTGTAAAATCTGCCCATGAACTTGGAACACAACACAAGCAGGAAATTTTTTAAGTTTTTTGTCTCCACCTGCTATCTTAGAATCGTAATTTCGACACGACGGTTTTGTGCTCTGCCTTTGTCCGTATCGTTCGAAGCTACAGGCTTTGTTCCGCCCCAGCCACGACAGATAAAAACAGTATTTACCCCTCGCTTTTTTAATTCTTCTGCAATCTGATGAGCACGCATCTCAGAAAGTTTCTGTTCGCCCGCAGGCTTTCCAACGCTCGCAGTGTGACCTTCCACCAGAAGCTGAGATCCTGGAGCAAGTTTTAAAACCTTTGCAATCTCGTCGAGACGGTTGTTTTCTCCCGGCAAAACCCGGGCACTATCCGGCACAAATTTTATGTCGCGTATACTCAGACGGATTCCCGCCGGAACTTCTTCTGCAACAATGTTGTTTTCTGGACTTTCCTTTTCTTCACCGCTGACTTTTTCTGCCTTTACAGCCTCTTTTAAATCCACTTCAGCAAATTTGTCAGCATTTCTGTCAGTTTGTTTGCCTTCTGCTACTGGTCTGCCTGTGTCTAAGATTTCGTCAGGCACTTTTTCCGCCTTTGCAAGTTCTCCGTCAAAGTTTTGTAAATCCGTCACTTTTTCTGTCTTTACACTCGCAACCCGGTTAAGCGCATGCATAATTTTTTGAGTGTCGAGAGCCGGAGGAAATTCCGTAAAAAGCGTAATCGTTCCCTTAAAATTTACCTGGGTTCCGTCAGTCCAGAAAAAAGTTTCGTCAACGCTGTCAATCACCAGAACAGGAACTCCACTTTCCTTTAAAACAATAATGTCTGCCTTGTGACCGCCCCGGGCGTTTTCTAAAGTAGAGTCCCCTGCAAAATCGCGGTTGTTTGCTCCGTAATACGTCTGCCACTGAGCTTTTATTCTGTAAACCTGCTGTTCCTTATACGTTTCTTCGCCTGCAAAAGAATAAGCAACAAGCATCGGAATTTTTGTAAAAACACCTTTATTTAAAGGATCAACCGAACGTTCCGCCTGAGCTTTCCAGCTGTCTCCAACTTTAATTTTGTCCTGAGTATAAGCCGGAAAACTTCTGAACGACGGATAACCGTTGTCTTTGTACATTGTCAACTGACCGCTTTGCGAAATATGAAAAACAGACTGCACCGCTTCGTGAATCTCTGCCCCGGCCGCCTGATTATTTCTTAAAGTTTCTTCCATTACATAAAAACTGCCGTCGTACCACTGGTCATTTTCAAAAACCGAACCTTTTGCCTTAAACCGTTTTAGCGGAGGTTCACTCGGACTTACAAAAGAACGCACTTCCCTGCTAGTTAAACCAACGTATTTTCCATTAACGTAGCGTCTTAAATTTGTCCGTTCAACCAGGGAATAACCTCCGTCCCCCTTATACTTCAAATTAACGGAAGTTTCCTGAGCAAACGAAAAAGAAGAAAAGACTAAAACAGTTAAAAAAGTCAGCAATTTTTTTTGTTTCATATCGTAATTATCGGTTAAAAGGAATATATTTTTTAAAAATTAAGTTTTATGATTCGGGCGTTCCGGCGCAAAGCGCCGTCAGGCCTTGCGGGGTTCCGCGTCTTACGCGCTCCAGTGCTGCGCACCGCGCTTCGCGCGCCCCTACAGTCCTTAACGCAGAAAGTTTTGGGAGAACATATGTATAAAGTTTTTATTGATGGCAAAGAAGGAACAACTGGCCTTAAAATTTACGAACGTTTTGCAAACCGCTCGGATATTGAAATTCTTTTAATTGATGAAGAAAAACGCAAAGACCCGTCAGAACGTGCAAAAATGATAAATGCATCAGATTTTACATTTCTCTGCCTTCCGGATGCAGCTGCAACAGAAGCCGTAAAACTCTGCACAAATCCAAAAACCCGCATCTTAGACGCTTCTACCGCCCACAGAACAAATCCACAGTGGGCTTACGGCTTCCCTGAACTTTCTGCAGAACACCGCGCAAAAATTGCATCTTCTGCCCGCGTTGCAGTTCCCGGCTGCTATGCTTCTGGTTTTGCTTCGTTAGTTTATCCGCTTGTAAAAAACGGAATTATTGCTCCGGACTATCCTGTTGTCTGCCATGCAGTTTCCGGATATTCAGGTGCAGGCAAAAAAGCAATTGCACAGTACGAGTCTCCGGAGCGCAATCCGGAATTAAAGTCGCCACGTTTGTACGCCTTAACCCAGGAACACAAACATCTGCCGGAAATGCAGCAAATCAGCGGACTTGCATACAAACCTGTTTTTAATCCTTACGTCTGCGACTACTTCCAGGGAATGACAGTAACAGTCAGCCTTTTTACCCGCTTAATGAAGAAAAAACTTACCGGCAAAGAACTTACAGAAGTTTATAAAGAACAATACAATTCTTCCCGCTTTATAAAATGCGCAGAATTTTTAGGCGAAGGAACATTAACCGAAAGTTTTATTCCGGCAAATACACTTGCAGGAACAAACAATATGCAGATTTTTGTCTGCGGTAACGAAGAACGCCTTGTCTTGACCAGCCGTTTTGACAATCTCGGCAAGGGAGCAAGCGGGGCTGCCGTTCAGTGCATGAACATTATGATGGGCATAGACGAAGGCACAGGCCTGTAATTTTTTAGTTTTTTCCCGATTATAGTTTTTTTCCTGCTATAATCGGGATTTTTTTTCTAAACTTTCGGATTGCAATCCAATATTCTATAAAAAATACAAAAAGTTCGGTTTACAATCCAATCTTTTATTGAATTTATAAAAAGTTCGGTTTATAATCCAAACTATGGATGACATATTCAGAAAAGAATTTTTTGACCGTCTCAAAGGTTTTAAAGACAAACATCTTATAAAAGTAATTACAGGAATCCGTCGTTGTGGAAAATCAACTTTAATGACAATGTTCCGCGATTACTTACTCAATTCAGGAATTTCTTCAGACCAGATAATCTATTTAAATTTTGAAGACTTTGATAATTTAGAACTTTTAGACATACGCAAACTTTATGCGTGGATAAAGCCGAAAATTCAAAAAGAAAAAATGACCTATGTCTTTTTTGATGAAATTCAAAATGTTCCTGATTTTCAGAGAGTTGTGGACAGTCTTTTTTTAAATCCAAAAATTGACATTTATCTTACAGGAAGCAATGCCTACCTTCTTTCTGGAGAACTTGCGACTTTACTTTCCGGACGTTACGTTACAATAGAAATGCTGCCTCTTTCGTTTAAGGAATTCTGTTCCGTGCAAAATTCAGCACTTCCGGCAGCAGAAAAGTACCGTCTTTATGTAGAAAATTCTTCTTTCCCGTATGTAGTTAATCTGCTTTCAAACAAAATGGAAGTTTTAGATTATTTGCAGGGTGTTTACAGTTCAATTGTTTTAAAAGATGTAATGGAACGAGGAAATATTACAGACCCAAAAATGCTGGAAAGTCTTGTCCGGTTCCTTTTTGACAGCATTGGAAGTCCGATTTCTGCAAAAAAAATTGCAGACACAATGACCAGCAGCGGTCGAAAAACTGATTCCAAAACGATAGAAAAATATATTTCGGCTTTGGAAAACAGCTACATAGTTTACGAAGCAAAACGCTACGACATAAAAGGCAAACAGTATTTAAAACTTTTAGAAAAATACTATGCGGCAGACATTGGCTTACGCTACCTGCTTTTAGGTTCAAAAGCAAACGACGTTGGACACATTCTCGAAAATATCATTTATCTTGAATTAAAAAGACGCGGTTACAAAGTTTTTGTCGGAAAAGTTGACAATATGGAAGTTGATTTTGTTGCACAAACGCAAACAGGAAATACTTATATTCAGGTGGCTGCAAGCGTTCGTGACCAGAATACTTTAGAACGTGAACTCCGCCCTTTGCAGGCAATAAAAGACAGTTATCCCAAATTTCTCATAACCCTGGACGAAGATCCCGACTGCGACTTTGAAGGAATAAAAAAAATAAACGCAATTGACTGGCTTTTGGAGGAATAATATCAAGAATGTCGAGTTTCAATAAGAACCACTCCAAATAGCCGTAGGAGAGGTTCTGACACAAACGCATTCTGAGCGTAGCGAAGCATGCGGCTTGCTGGCAGGTTCTCGACGAGAGGCTATTTGAATTTTTCATAGACTAAACTCGACAACCGCGCATTTATTCAAAAATAAAGATGGTGAATCGAGTATTTTATTTTTTATTCTGTCGGCAAAAGCTACGCCGTGCGTGTAGTGGTTGCCCGCAGGGCAAGTCCGAAGGACCGCGCGCCAGCAAGCCACGGAAGGCCGGACGAGACTGTAAATGCCGTCCAAAAAATTCCCTTTTCTAATAGAATGATTATTGATTTTGATTGTTATTAAATGCTATTATAATGAAAGTAATTTTATTTATTACTACTAAGAGGATTAAATGGCTAAGATTGAACTTAAAGGTATTACAAAAATCTACGACGGCAACGTTCTTGCTGTAGAAAGATCAAATGTAACTATTGAAGACCGCGAATTCTGTGTTTTCGTAGGTCCATCTGGTTGTGGTAAATCTACAACTCTTCGTATGATTGCTGGTCTTGAAGACATTACTGCTGGTCAGCTTTTGATTGATGGCGAAGTTATGAACGATATTCCATCAAGAGACCGCAACATTGCCATGGTTTTCCAGGATTACGCTCTTTATCCGCACATGACAGTTTATGACAACATGGCTTATGGTCTTAAAATCCGCAAAATTGACAAAGAAGAAATCGATCGCCGCGTTCATGAAGCTTCTAAAATTCTTGACCTTGATACATATCTTGACCGCAAACCAAAGGCTCTTTCTGGTGGTCAGCGCCAGCGTGTTGCTGTAGGTCGTGCTATTGTTCGTTCTCCAAAAGTATTCCTTTTTGACGAACCGCTTTCTAACCTTGACGCTAAACTTCGTGTTCAGATGCGTGCAGAAATTTCTGCCCTCCACAGCCGTCTTCAGGCTACAATGATCTACGTTACTCACGACCAGATCGAAGCTATGACAATGGGTACAAAGATTGTTGTAATGTCAGAAAAACGCATTCAGCAGATTGGTGCTCCACTTTATCTTTACAATCATCCAATCAACAAATTTGTTGCTGGATTTATTGGAACTCCTCCAATGAACTTCTTTAAAGTAAAGATCGAAGCTAACGGCGACGGTGTTGTTGCAAATGAAGGAAGTTTTAAACTTGTTCCAACTGCAGATCAGCAGAAACATCTTAAGGCTTCTGTTGGTAAAGAAGTCTGGTTTGGTGTTCGCCCTGAAGATCTTATCTACCAGGACACTCCAGCTGCAGAAAACAACATTTCTTTGAAAGTTACAAACAAAGAACCACTTGGTGCAGAAACACACGTTTTTGTACAGATTCAGAATTCAAAGGTTGTTGCAAAATGTCATCCTTCTGTAAACCCAAAACTTGGCGACACAGTAAACTTTGTTCCAAGAATGGAAAAATGTAAGTTCTTTGACCTTACAACAGAAGTAAACATCTGCGAACCAGAAATCGAAAAAACATGGTAATTTAGTTACTGTAAAAGGCCGGCATAAAAATGCCGGTTTTTTTTGTTTAAATTTAAGGGGTGAAAGGGCTGAGGTCTTCAGAAATAAAGAATGATTCTCTATGCCTGAAGAATCCGTATGGCAGCAGGAAAACAAAATCTAGTCCTGCAACTTATTCAATAAAACCTAATCTGGTTTAAAATAAAAAAACTTCAGCCGTAAGACTGAAGTTCTATTTAGCGGGGGCAGGACTCGAACCTGCGGCCTCCGGGTTATGAGCCCGACGAGCTGCCAACTGCTCTACCCCGCGTCGTAATGTTTGTTAATAATATAATTAATGTCGTTTTATGTCAACACCTGTATCACTTAAAGAATTATATTTGTACCAGATTCTGCATTCAAGAATCGTAAAAAGAATTGCAATTATTGCAAACCAGTAAAATCCATTCTTAAAGCCGGCAAAAAAATTGTAAACTCCGTGCAATAAAACTGCCCAGACAAACGGCATAAGGTGAGTCTGTTTTTTCTTAAACATCCACAGATAAAGTCCTGTTAAACCGGCACAAAATGTATGAATAAGAACACTTGTTCCCGCCCTTGCAAGAAGCAGATTAGCCAAAGCGTCTGTTCCTAAAGATTCAACAGCCCCGTTAAGTTTGCTCAAAACATAAATCAGGGATTCAAAACTTCCAAGTGTAAGACCTGCAAGAAGTGCACACGAAAAATACGCGCTCAAAGAAAGCTTTTTAAACGGCAAAAATGACATAAAAAGCATTTTAAGAGATTCTTCTATAAGACCGTTAAAAATGATTGCTGTAATTAAAAGATTTACAACAGTATTTGCCCTGAAAATCGGCAGCCCAAGAACAAAATACTGAACAAATCCGGCAGGAACAACAGTAACAAGCCCTACAAGGCAGGCAAGAACAGCAAAACGAAGTTTAAGCTCCTTTACAAGAATTACCATGAGCAGAAAAACAGTCAGAAGAGGAACAAAACCAAGCGCAAAAAGGGCAAACACGTTCATAAAAAAAGAATAATATTTTTAATACGATATTTCAATTAAAATTTTCTAGAGGAGGGTCTTTGGTTTTAATTAACTTCTAAACTTGAAGAATATAAACCTGAACTTTACAAAGGGTTTTAATCCCTTAATTCAGGTCTTTGGTTTTAATAAGGCTTGGCTGATAGACCAAGCCTTATAAAAAGGACGCCCGGTTTTAATCCCTTAATTCAGGTCTTTGGTTTTAATACACGGATTTTGATGCAGATTTTGGCGGAAATGTTTATGAGTTTTAATCCCTTAATTCAGGTCTTTGGTTTTAATGGACGGGGGGCATTAGCCATGGAAGGCTCCTATATAGTGTTTTAATCCCTTAATTCAGGTCTTTGGTTTTAATTCACCCGTGAAGACCGCAAGGCTTGCGGTCTAACTGCTCATATGTTTTAATCCCTTAATTCAGGTCTTTGGTTTTAATCGGCAAGGGCGAAGCATTAAATCTTGACCGATTCCTTAAATACGTTTTAATCCCTTAATTCAGGTCTTTGGTTTTAATAAGAAGAAATGAACATGTACAAAAACATGGTAATTGTTTTAATCCCTTAATTCAGGTCTTTGGTTTTAATATATTATGAATAAGTTGAGCGATATAATTACAACATTGAAAAAGTTTTAATCCCTTAATTCAGGTCTTTGGTTTTAATCCGCAGAAAAAACTTCGGATACTGCGAGAAAAACACCTGTATGTTTTAATCCCTTAATTCAGGTCTTTGGTTTTAATCCTCGGTGTAGATAGCCGTAGGCTTACAGAAGAGGTTACCTACGTTTTAATCCCTTAATTCAGGTCTTTGGTTTTAATAATTCCGAAGAAGGAGAGTGTTTTTTCTGCATTGAAGAGCGCAGGTTTTAATCCCTTAATTCAGGTCTTTGGTTTTAATGTTGGCTCTTAAGTCAAAGAAGTTTTTTGATAATGTTCTTTGGTTTTAATCCCTTAATTCAGGTCTTTGGTTTTAATTATGAACTATGTCAAAAAATATTGGAGGTTCTTTAAAATTATAGTTTTAATCCCTTAATTCAGGTCTTTGGTTTTAATTAGTTTAATTAAACGCAGGTTGAATATTGACGGTTTTAAGTTTTAATCCCTTAATTCAGGTCTTTGGTTTTAATTCATTTTGACAGATATGAACTATGTCAAAAAATATTGTTTTAATCCCTTAATTCAGGTCTTTGGTTTTAATCAGATACAAAATTTTTATTAAACGCATTTTCTTTACAGTTTTAATCCCTTAATTCAGGTCTTTGGTTTTAATCCGTGATGACGACGGTATCCACCGACGATATATACCAATCCGTTTTAATCCCTTAATTCAGGTCTTTGGTTTTAATATAACGTCCTTTTAAAGGCTATTAGCAGTGCTGTAGAGAGTGTTTTAATCCCTTAATTCAGGTCTTTGGTTTTAATCAGTTACTGATTTATGAAATGGGGTTTGCAATTAAACGTTTTAATCCCTTAATTCAGGTCTTTGGTTTTAATAATCATGATTAACCAATTAAAAGAAAAAAAGGACGTTAATAAGTTTTAATCCCTTAATTCAGGTCTTTGGTTTTAATCAATCATCTGAATGCTTTAGTAGTAAAAGGACAAATTAGTTTTAATCCCTTAATTCAGGTCTTTGGTTTTAATATAAAGCAATAAGCTCACGTAATTGATTAGCAGTTATTGAAGGTTTTAATCCCTTAATTCAGGTCTTTGGTTTTAAT
>CAVEBK010000048.1:16443-16793 GCA_963613915.1 uncultured Collinsella sp. | reverse complement strand
ATCTATTCAGAGCGGAATTTGTTTTTTTCGGCAATGAATTTATTTTTGTTGGAAAAAAAACTTGACCTTTTAAAAATTTAAATGTAAAACTCAAAACAACTTAGGCAAAGGAGCCAGTGAACACGTTTTTTAGTTCATTGCTTTCTTTGCCTTTTTTATTTTAAAAGGAATGAGGAGGTTGAGTATGGATTCAACTTTGGTAGGACAACTTTCAACTCAGGTTGCATCTCTTGTGGAATCTAGCGGCACTGTTTGGAGCGTTTGGTTCTTGATGGGAGCAGCGATGGTTTTCTGGATGCAGGCCGGATTTGCAATGGTAGAATCAGGTTTTGCACGCGCAAAAAATACAG
>CAVEBK010000048.1:0-16433 GCA_963613915.1 uncultured Collinsella sp. | reverse complement strand
TGAAAAACTTGATGGATTTCTGTATTGGAACAGTTATGTGGTTTGTTATTGGTGCGTCTCTTATGCTTACTTACACAGATCCTGTTACAGGCGAAACTTGTCGTGGAATTTGGTCAGCAATTGGAAAGCCTGGTTTTAGCGTGTTTAGCAATTATGCCCATTTTGATTATTCAGGATTTGTATTCAATTTAATGTTCTGTGCTACGGCTGCAACAATTGTTTCTGGTGCAATGGCAGAGCGTACAAAGTTCCTTACATATTGTATTTATTCAGCATTGATTTCGGCAATTGTTTACCCGGTTGAAGCTCACTGGACTTGGGGCGGTGGATTTTTGGCTCAGTGGGGATTTCACGATTATGCCGGTTCAAACTGTATTCATATGGTCGGCGGAATTTGCGCCTTGATTGGTGCTGCAATGGTAGGTCCTCGTATTGGCAAATTTGAGCGGGATCAGAACGGAAAGGTTGCGAAGGTTCATGCTTTCCCTGCTTCAAACATTGCAATGGGCGCACTTGGCGTATTCATTCTTTGGTTTGGCTGGTACGGATTCAATGGTGCTGCGGCAACAGATGTTCCAACTTTGGCTTCTGTATTCCTGACTTCTACAGTTGCTCCGGCAGTTGCTACAGTTACAACAATGATTTTTACCTGGATAAAATACGGAAAACCTGATGTTTCAATGTGCTTGAACGGCTCTTTGGCAGGTCTTGTTGCAATAACAGCACCTTGTGATGTAACAGATTGTGCAGGTGCGGCAATTATTGGTCTTGTTGCAGGACTTTTGGTTGTGTTCGGAGTTTGGTTTTTGGATCACGTAATTCACGTTGATGATCCTGTTGGAGCAGTTGCAGTTCATATGTTCAACGGAATCTGGGGAACAATTGCCGTAGGTCTTTTTGCAACAAGTTCAGCACCTGGTTTTGCAAAGGCTGGAATTGCTGAAGGACTTTTCTACGGCGGCGGATTTATCCAGCTTGGAAAACAGCTTTGCGGAATGCTTCTAACTGGCGGCTGGACTGCACTTACAATCACAATAATCTTCTTGATTTTGAAGAAAACAGTCGGACTCCGGGTAAGTGCTGAAGAAGAAATTGTAGGTCTTGATAAGCTTGAACATGGTTTGGATTCAAGTTATGGCGGATTTATGATTCCCTATTCTGAAGAAGAACTTGAAGAAGCCAGCGAAGCGGGAATCAGTCTTTCTAATGGAGCAGTTCCGGTTGATACTGCAGTTGAAGTTACAGACTCAAGTTCTGCTGCAGAAAAAAAGAGCGACGGTTCGCCTAAGTTTACTAAAGTTGAAATTGTTTGCAAAGAAGAGAGAATTGGAATCCTTAAAAATGAAATGACTAAACTCGGAATTACTGGAATGACAGTAAGTCACGTGCTTGGTTGTGGAATGCAAAAAGGTCAGATGGAATATTATCGTGGAACTCCGGTAGAAACAAATCTTCTTCCAAAGATTCAAGTTGACATTGTTGTAAGCAAGATTCCTGTAAGAAAGGTTATTGAAACTGCCAAGAAAGCTCTTTATACAGGACACATTGGCGATGGAAAAATCTTTGTTTACGATGTAGAAAACGTAGTAAAAGTAAGAACTGGCGAAGAAGGTTATGCAGCCCTTCAAGATATAGAATAACTTTCCTAAGAAATACCCATTAAGGCTGAAATGTTCAGTGCAGCAGTGCGCAGTTCATTCCAGCCTTTTTTTTGCCGACAAAAGCGAGGTTTCTTAACAAATAAATTTTCACTTAAAAATAATCTTTACAAAAAACTCACAGAAAAAGTTGATTTTTATAAGGGCGTTCGCCGCAAAACTTACGTTTTGCTTCACGAGTTTTTGCATTGCAAAAACTCGTGCCGGCGGGCTTTTCGGGGCTCCGGCTTTTGCCTCCGACCAAACGCTGAGCGTTTGTTTTCGCTTCGCTCACCCCTGCAATCCCTAACGCAAAATATACTAGATCTAGGTTAACAAAAAAAATTCCTGCGAAAAGAAAATGCTTTGTTACAAAGCCGCGTCTGTTAACCGCTGGAATTTTCTAGTTAAGAATGTTGTGCAGGTTACCGCAGAAATAAATCATAAATCTCAATCTTGTTTTGGAACTTTCGCGTACAGAAACTCATTCAGACTTGTTTTAGGCTTCTTAAATTTCATTTCAAAAGTCCGTCTTTTATGCTAATCTTTCATTATGAATCACTCGACTTCTGCTAAAAATCCACCGCTCAAAATTCAGATTCCGCTAGGAATTGCCTTTGCATTTTTGAATCTTGGTTTGCACTTCTTAAACCGTTTTAATCCAGTTCCGCTTTATGCTGATTCTCTTTTTACAGTGTCGGCGGCGTTTTTTGGATTAACGTCTGGGCTTATTTGTGCGGTGCTTTCGCATATTCTTTTTTTGCTGGCTTATCATTTTGGAGCAGAATCTCTTTTCTGGATGATTTGCAGTCTTTCCATTGTTGCTATAATTCGCCTTTACCTCAAAAGACGAACCGTCATTGAAGTTGCGGACATAATTCTTCTGATTTTTCTTATTACACTGATTGTAAGTTTTGAAGGTGCCATTATTTTTATGCTACTGAATGCTTTAGCAGATTATGAAGAAGATTCTCAAATCCGTTTTATGTATACGTTCTTGAGTTCATCGAATATTCCGTCCTTTATTTCTGCCCTGCTCCCGCGTATTCCCGTGAATATTATTGATAAAGCTATTTGCGTGCCACTGGGGTATTTATGCTATAAGGGAATCAGGAAAATTCCCCTTATGTCATAGTGCCATCACTAACTTTACCTGTGTGCCTGTTTCGCTGTCGCTTTTAATTTCCAGCCTTGCGCCTAAGATTTCCGCCCTGCTTTTCATTCCGCGGATTCCTAAGTTTGTGCTTTCGTTCAAAATTACGTTTTCGCCTGCATCTGCTAATTCGTTATAAGCGTTTTCGACTTCTTTATTTGAAAAACCTTTTCCGTCATCGCTTATCAAAAACAAAAGTTTTGTTCCTTCTGCCTCTTCGCGAACAATCACACTTACTTCTTCCGCAGCTGAATGTTTTAATGCATTGTTCACGCTTTCCTGCACGATTCTAAAAATATGAAGTTTTTGTTCCGCGTTGAGTTTTGAATAGAGTTTGGAAGGTTCTGCATGGAATTTTACAAGAATTTCGCTGTATTCGCCTGTGTTTTCGCAAAATTCAGAAAGAAGCTGAACAAAATTTGCATTTGCAATTTCTGCCGGCGTCAGGTTTCTTATAATGTGCCTGATATTTTTAAGGTTCTGTTCTTCAATTTTTTGTATTTTTAAGAGAAGATTTTTCTGCTCGTCATTCAATCCGGTTGAATTTTCGAGCTTTCGCACAAAAAGCAGTGACGTTCTTATGTCCTGAGTTACGGTGTCGTGAAGATCTGTACTGATTCTCTTTCGTTCGTTTTCCTGAACCTGAGTGATTGTTTCTGTTATAATTTTTTCTTTTTTATTCTGCTCTTCAAGTGCTTTTCTTTTTTCACGGCTTTTTACATAAAATAAAAGAAAAATTACAAATCCGATGCTTAAAAGGGAAATAATAGAAAGAAGTTCAATAAATTGAATTACCGCAATGCCCGATTCCGCGCCGTTTAAGTTCATATTTTTATTTTTGCAAAATCAAGAGAGTTTTTCAATCAGGCTTTTTTTGTCGCGGCAACCAGTTTTGTCGTAAATTATGCTCAAATAATTTTCCAGTGTGGTGATTTTTATTCCCATTTTGTCGGCAATTTCTTCATTTGAAAGGTTTTGCTGAATCAGGCGGACAACCTGCGTTTCTCTTTTTGTCAGCATAGAAAGAAGGCTTCTGGTTTCTATAAACGATGTTACAAGGTCGGGCTGGATAAAAGTTTTTCCTTTTGCCACTGCGTTAATTGCATCCAGAAGCATTTTTTCGTCGCTCAATTTTGAAACAAATCCTTTTGCGCCCACTTCTGCGCTCATCGCCTGTTCAATGCAGGCTCCTGTGTCGTAACTGGTAAAAATTATGCTCGGAATATCTGCGGCAGCCAGTGTTTTTACAGCTTCAAATCCGCCGAATTTTTCTTCTTCACAGCCCTGAATCTGGAGGTCAACTACAGCGACTGTTATGTTTTCTTTGTCGGGTGATTTTTTTGATGGAAGTTCAATTAATGTCGAGATTTTTTTGACATCTGCCAGGTTTTCTGCTTCTGCAGTAACTTTCCAGTCAGAATTTTCTGTAATGTATGAGGCAATTCCTTTTCGGAGCATTTTGTGATCGTCAACAAGAATTAAGTTTTTCATTAATTTTTGAGTTTAGCATAAAGAAAGAATTCTGTAAGTGTATGAATATCATACAAAAATAATGAGTAAACTCACGAATTTTTACAAAGTAGAATAACTTCAAAAGGAAAGAAAGTAACCATAAAATAAGAACATCAAATATGAAAAAACATTGACAAAGAAAAAGGAAATGACTCACTTGTTCAGTTCAACGATAAATTTCTCTTTAACAATATTTTTTCGGTGAGAGTAGACCGTTTGCGTCTGTGGAAAAATCCATAAGGCGTGGACGGTCTTTTTTTTGTTTAAAAAAAGCGGCATTATTGCTTGCAGGATTAGTTTTAGGATTTGCAGGCTGTAAGGCTGAATCTAGCGACGACACCACAGATTTAACACCACCTGTAAATCAGTTTGCAATATTATTTGATGGGCGTGTTCCCTTTTTTAACTAAACTTTGTCATTTACACAGAATTTCTGACAGGGTCATTTTTGTGTCCACTAATTCATACTGGGTCTAAAGACAAAGATTATAATTTGTTGTGTTACAACACGGCTAGTTAACAGCGTTGTAATTCTTTGTTGTTCATCAACAATCATCATTTTTTGCTGTTCTATATCATTGTGAAAAACAACCGTCCCTATACGATATTTTTGGAACCGCTCATTATGGAAATTTACGACTTTGGAACAGTAAAGCTTCATGCTTACAAAACAAATGACCTTATTACAGATGAATGTTTCTTAGTTGAAAAAAACGGTTCATGCTTTTTGATTGAAGCTCCATGTTTTTATGGCAATATTAAAGAAATGGAATCTTACATCAACGAAAAAAAATTGAATTTTGAAGGAAGCTTAATTGCCTATCATGGTGCCGGCGCAAGTTTTATGAAAGGCAGCAGAGTTTATTCAACTAAAAATGCAGATGAGTACAACCACAATGGCGGTGGAGCTGCTATTATAAAAAACTTTACAGATGCATTCGGTGCAATCTTTGATAATTCAATTTACACGACAACGGATTTTATTGAAGAAGGAGAATTTACACTTTGCGGCGTTCTGATGAAAATTACAAAAACTCAGGAAGCCTTTGATATTGAAATTCCTGAAATTAATGCAGTTTACACTCATATGCTTGGGCATAATGTTCATTCAATTGTTGCAGGACCTGCGCATGCGGAAGCACTGATTGAAGTTTTAAACAGCTATATTTCAAAAAAAATAAATCTTGTGCTTACAAGTCATTACACTGTAGAAAATCTTGAAGATGTAAAGACTAAAATTGAATATCTCAAAGAGTTAAAAAATATTGCTGTAAAAACCACTGATGCTGCTGGCTTTAAAACTGCAGTTGCAGCAAAATATCCAGATTATTCTGGCTTAAACTATCTTGATATGTCAGCCGGAATGTTCTTTGCAAAATAACAAATGCGGTGCCGGCTTTGCCGGCAGTCGCCCTGCCCTTCACTCTTTAAAACTTTAACCTGGCTCCAACCGTCAGCGTTGTGCCGTCTTCCAGGCCGTAGTAGGATTTCTGGTTTTCGCCGTTTGAGCCGTTCTTAAAATTAAGGTTGTTAAAAATGTTGTTTGTGCGGATGTAAAGTTCAAGTTTTTCTTCAAAAAAGAGTTTTGAAAGCGTTGCGCCTGCCATAAAATAGTCTGGAGTTTTTAAGCTGCCGCCTGTTGATAAAAGCTGCGGAGAATTCCATTCGGCATTTGCAGAAATTTTTGCTTCTAAAACCGGGATTTTATAAGAGGCTGAAGCACTTATTCTGTGCGCAGAACGGAGTGCCATGTCGAGCCATTTTTCGTTTTCTGCATCATAGGATTTTGCCGCTGTAAAATTGTAGCCTGTCTTTGCGCTGAACCGGTCAAGGTCTACGAAAAGATTGAGTCCGGCTCCGTAGGTTACTGCCTTGTCCACGTTCTGGTATTCGCGGATTTGAGGAGTGGATTCTGCGTCCGTTACAACGCTGTCGATTAAATCAATAATATAGTTAAAATATGCCGAAGTTGAAACGCTGAAAATATTCAGGATTTTTGTGTCTGCGCTAAAGTTGAATGCGTGCGATTTTTCCGGCTTTAAATCTGCGTTTCCGTAAAGAATAAAATTTCCGCTTCCTGGAGCGTAGTTGTGGCGGAAAATCCAGTATTTTTGCCTTAACGAAGGAATTTTGTAGCCCATTCCATAAGAGAATTTAAGAGTTGTGTTTTCGCCAGCCTGATATTTTATGCCAAGGTTCGGAACTGCCTGCATCAAAGTTTTTTCGCCGTCGTTTCCCAGACTGACTGTAAAACGCGCGCCTGGAACAATGCTCAATTTTTCGTTCAAAACTTTAATCGTGTCCTGGGCAAAAACTGCAAACTGCCACTGAGATTTTTTTTCGTCAAAAGTGTTTCCGTCGATTGTGTCAAAAAGAGCGTTCACGCCAAAAAGAATTTCGTTATAACTGCCGGTTTTTAAGTCTGTACGGAAGTCGCTTTCCCAGTTTAAGGAGTCGCTTTCTGTTTTTTTGCTTGAAGAATAACTTCCTGCGCTAACGTTGTAGGTGTTGTCCATTCTGTAGCTTTTTACGCTCGAAAATGCGGCAAAGTTTAAGTTTGAGTCAAAAATGTATTTTCCGTTTATTCCGCCTTCAACTCTGCTGCTTGAATATTCCATTGTTGAGCCTTTGTCGTAGCCGGTTTTTGTAAAATTGCAGATCTGACAGGAATTATTAAAAAGTCCGTACGCGCCAACCTTTCCCCAGTCGTCTGTGTATTCTCCGCCCGCGCGCACAAATGCAAGATTCTTTTTTGCGCTTTCGTAGTAGTCAATGTAATCCTGAGAAAGTGCGTCCCAGCTTGATTTTTGTTTTCCAGGATTCCAGTCAAAACTTCCGCTGATGTTTGAGCTTAATTTTTCGCCGGCAACAGAAAGACCTGCGCTGCTGTAGTTTCTGATATTTTTTGTTTGTGGAGAAAAAGAAAATTCGTCTCCAAGATTAAAATGCGCTTTTACGCCGTCGTATTCATTTTTCGCCTTTTTTGTAATGATGTTTACAACGCCGCCCATCGCACTGCTTCCGTACATTACACTGCCTGCGCCGCTTATAACTTCAATGCGTTCAATGTCTTCAACTGGAATACTGCTAAGCGAAGTTGAACCGTCAATGTCTGTTCCAGCTGCAATTCCGTCAACAAGGATTTTTACATATTCTGAACTTAAACCCTGCATGCTGACAGTTTCGGTCGGATTTGCTGAACTTTGTGCGTTCACGGTAATTTCCGGCACAGAACGCAGGACGTCGCTTACAGTCTTAGAACCGCTTTCTTTAATTTCTTCTGCAGAAACAACTTTAATGTGCTGAGTCTGTTTTTCTTCTGGAATTTCGTCTTCAACACGGCTGGCAGTAACTTTTATAACATCGTCACCGCTGCCGGCACAAAAAGCAATCCCTGCACAAAAAACTAAAAAACAAACAAAAATATTTTTTTTCATATAAAACCAGATTTTTTTTAATTATGGGCGTTGAGGATGGCTAAAAGAATTGCGCCGATTGAGCTTGTGCACCTTTGGTGCAAATCAAGCGCAACAAACACTTAGCAGGTGGTTTCGACAGGCTCAACCACCGTGTGTAAAACTCTTTTTTAGCCAGCCCCCGGTTGTTGCGCGAGTTTGCAAAGCAAACTCGTCACACAAACAGCAAAGCTGTTTGTGCCACTTCACTAACGCGCTAAGTCCTCGGCGCACAAACAGCGCTCCTGCGGTCTTCTTAAGGGCATTTGTTGAAACAAATACCCTTCGGTGCTCCATAACCTAACGCAAGAAAATTTAATTCTTGTATTCGCTATTGTAGTCGCTTCCTTTCGGGCAGCTGTCGAAAGTCGCAAGAGCTTTCATTGGAACAATGCACGGAACACATTCAACTGGATCAGCTGTAATATCAAATGTGACAGTCACGTGGGTTGAATCAGAAGTTGTGTCTTCGCCTTCGTTGTAGCACTGGGCAAGCCAGGTTCCGTCACAGTTGTTTGTAAAAGTCACAACAGAGTAAGTCTGTCCCATAATGTCGCTGTGGAGTGTAACAGAACTTTCCGCAATTACAATGCACATCGGGTAAGATGTGCCTGCGACTGTGAGATTCCCCCAATAAGAGCCGTAAAGATTTTTCTCTGCGTAGTATTCATAAGAATAATCATCGCCTTTTGTAAGAGTTCCGGAAGTCACACTCATTTTTACAACTGTAAATGTCGCGCTTGTGTCGCTTGAGAAATTTACAGAAATAGAAGCCGAGCTTGTGTCAGATGTGTCTGTGCCGTCAGAAAAACAGTAAATCGTGTAGCTTCCGCTGTCATTTTCCTGCCAGACATTGTTTGTGTAAGAATAAGACATCACAGTTGAATAAAGATTCACCGCGCTTTCTGTAACCTCAAGGGCACAGTCATAAGAAGCGGTATAAACTGTAAGCGAGCCCCAGAATGTTCCGAGTGGCTTTTGTGAAGAATCTGTGCTTGCGTTCGCAGAAGATGAAGACGATGAAGAGTCATTATCATCATCATTAGAAGCGCAAGAAGTAAATCCAAAGAAGATTGCCGCAAGAGCCGCAATTGTCAAAAATATTTTTTTCATAAAACTTTCCTTAATTTTTTTTGGCTTAGAATAAACTTGCGTGCACTCAAGTCAATTCCAGTCCGCTTTTAATTTTTATTTTTATTCGCTTTCGGATGTGAAAATTTCCGTGATTGCAAAAGGCATTGAGCCCGGCTTGAACGAAACTCGCAAGGTAAGAATTCCTTCTTTAAGTTTTCCTGCAAGGCTAAAGCTGTTTAAGGTGTAGCTTCCTGCCGTAACCGAGCCAGAATATTCAAGATATTGAACGTCGTCCGCTTCTTTCACGCTCACGCCGGAAACATCGTAGCTTTCGATTGTCATGCTGCTGTTGTAAGAAAAACTATGCATTGTGATTGTTATGCTTCCAGAAGATGAATTTGAAAAACTTACAACAGGCGTAATTTCTTTTCCATCCGAATCTGTTCCGCAAGAGCCGGTTCCTTTTTCAATCGAGCCGTCATCGCCGACTAAATAAACAAAACTTCCGCTGTAAGATTCGTCGCCCGACCACGTTGCAGATTCCGCAGTTTCCGGAATTGTAATCGTCACATCTTCAATATCTGAATCTTCAGAAATGACGCTCGGAGTAACGTTTCTTGCAATGGATGACTGAAGCTTCATTGTTACGCGGGTATTTGTCATGTTTGAAACTCCAGAATAATCATCCGCGGTCAAAAGAATCACAACCTCTTCCAGGCTGTTGATTCCAAGCTGAACTGTCATGTCAGCCTGAGAAGAATCTTTTGATGCGCAGTATGACTGCTTGTCCGTTCCGTACCAGTAAAGAGTGTATGCGCCAGTTCCTGTTTTTTCAGAATAATAATAAAACTGGTTATTGCTCATGTTGTTTGTGCTCATGTTCCAGTCGCAGCGCTCATCGTTATAAATGATAATCGCCGGAGTAAGCGTAGTTCCGCTTGAAGCGCTGATTGTTCCCTGAAACGTATATCCGTAAAGCTCGCTGATATCAAAATCCTGCGCGGTAGAGCCGTTGTCATCCTGACTGCACGAAACAAAGCCAGCTGAAAAGAACACAATGCACAGCGCGCAAACAAGAGAGAAAACAGATCGCACTTTCTTAAAAGACTTTTTCATTTTTGTAATAACCTTAAAAATTTTTGTTATCGGTTAGCATTTGCTAACATCTGCAAGAGTGTACAAATCTGTTTTTCGATTTTCAAGCGATTGCAAGAAAAAAAACGTTTATTGATAAATCTGTCTCATTAAGAAAGAGCTCCCGAATCAGTTTCGGGATGACATTCGCCTGTCGCGATGACGTTTGTCTGTCCTGCCATGCTGAGCTTGTCTCAGCATCTCATACATACAGGCAGCATCTCTTTCCACCTAGCCTGTCAGCTTAAATTCCATAAAAAAGTTGAGTTCTAATTTTTGCATTGTGTCGGGCTTTTTTTTAAATGGAGCGGAGTTTTTTACAGCTAAAAGCGCAGCTTCGTTTAAAAGCTCGTGACTGCAGGGCTGCGTTATTTCCGCAAGTTCAAGTTCGCCACTAAGACCAATTACAACGTGGAGTTTTACGCTGCCTTCCAATCCTGTGGCGCGCGCCTTTAAGGGATAACTTTTTTTGGAAGCAATTCTTTTTAAGGCGTAGGCTTTGTAGGATTCTTCGGCTTTTATCTGTGCGCCGGTTTTATGCATGTCAGAGGCAAGTTCGCTTTCTAAGCCAAAGTCTGCATCTGTGGTAGAATCGTTCTCGTCTGTTTCTGCAAATTCTGCAGTTTTTTCGTTTGCATTTTCGTCAGTTTTTTCTTCTTCCTTCTCCGACAAAATCTCATCTTTTTTGGGAGAATGAATCACATCTGACGGTGCTTTTATCGTGTTCTGGTTTTGAGTTTTTGTCTCAGACTTTTTTTTGCGTTTTACGGTTGTCATTACCGCTACAAAAGTTGAATTATCAGCATCTAAAGAAGCGTAAAATTCTTTTTTTGGACTAAAATCCGTGCATAAAAGGCAGGCTGCAAAAAGAATTACAAGCGTAAGGCAGGCGCTAATCATCCAGCGTTTCATGAATAATTCCTATTTTTGAAATTCCTGCGTTCTGTACTTTCGTTAAAATCTGCACGACGCGCTCAAATTCAACAGTACGCTCACATTCAAGAGAAATCGCAATCTCTGGATTTTTTGAATAAAGCTCCTTGAGTTTTTCTTCAAGCTCCGGCAGTTGAACAATCTGAGTGTCAAGTTCAATTGAATTTTCGTTCACCGCGATCACTTTTGTTGAATTGTCCTCGTCCGTTGTTTCCGAAATTTCAGTTTTTGGCAGTTCAAGTGGAAGTGACGATTTTTTGAATTGTGTCGAAACCATAAAAAAAATCAGGAGAATAAAAATCACGTCAATCATCGAAGTAATATTGACCGAAAGTTCTTCTTCCCCGCCTGTAATTTTTTCTAAAAAACCGCTCATGCTTCGCCCTCTTCTTCCTGTTCCTGAATAAAAAGAGCAAG
Source organism: uncultured Collinsella sp. (assembly GCA_963613915.1). Taxonomy (GTDB): domain Bacteria; phylum Spirochaetota; class Spirochaetia; order Treponematales; family Treponemataceae; genus Treponema_D. Next base: position 5,118 of record CAVEBK010000048.1, on the reverse strand, counting down.
AGCCATCATCCGTTTTTCGCTGATTCTCTTAAAAGTCCTGTAAAAGAAAAGAACCGGAATCGAAATCATCATTCCAAATTCAGTTGTAATCATTGCAACCCAGATTCCGCCCGACAAATCCTGCATGCTAACCGACGCTCCCACGGCAGAAATCTGCTGAAATGCGCTGATAAGACCGACTACCGTTCCCAAAAGCCCGATTGAAGGAGCAACAACCGCAATAAAATTCAAAAACCACAGCCCGCGGTTCATGTCGTAAAAAATAAGCGAAGATTCTTTTTCAAGTTCCTTGATTTTCTGCTTTTGGGGAAGAGAAGCCAGTTCCGAGCATTTTTTTTGAATCCGCGCCATAAAACTTCGTTTTTCTAACCTTTTTGAAGAAAGCGCAAAATAAATGCAGCGTTCAATGCACTGGCAGCAGCTGAAGCACATAATAAAAAACAAGGCCCAGTTGATTTTTCCGCCCATGTTAACAAATTCAAGAAATTTCATTTTTTATATATCCCTTTTTTAATTTTAGAAAAGAATTCAAATAGCCTCTCGTCGAGAACCTGCCAGCAAGCCGCATGCTTCGCTTTGCTCAGGATGCGTTTGTGTCAGAACCTCTCCTACGGCTATTTGACACTTAAAAAAACGATGTTTATTTTATGACAAAAATTCTTTAATTCGTTTTTTTATCGATATAGATATTTTGTTAGCAAAGAATTGTCAATTTATTTGCGTGCTGTCGGGATTTTTTCTCAATAAGGCTTTTATAAAATGCACGTTTATTGAAGAAATAGCTTTATTTTACTATAGTTAGCAAATGCTAACTATTTATAACAAAAAAGAATTAGAACATAAATATAAAGAAATAATCGAAAACTTTAAGGCAAACGGCGGACGCATTACAAAACCGCGCAAAGACATTGTTCATTTTATACTTTACAATCCGGATTCAACCTGCAAGGAAATCCTCTACCACATTACAAAAATGAACAAAAAAATCGGCCGCGCTACAATCTACCGCACAATCGCTTCTCTCGACGAAATGGGCTACATAAAACGGAATACGATTAATATTCAAAAGTAGATGTGCGTTTGTCATTCCGGGCTTGAACCGGAATCACTTCGTAAAAAATGCAAAATTTTGTAAAACGGGGCGTTGCGGGGTGTCCCCGCTGGAAAGGGTAGCGGAAAACACGCGGAGCGTGGTTGTAGCGAGGGGAAAGCTTTCCCCCTTTTGTATTTTACGCAAGCTCGTTAACGTGTTCAAACAAGAAATCAATAAAATATTTGCTTGCAAGCGGAAGCATGTTCTGCTCCTTTGCGATTAAACCGATTTTTCGAGTAACTGCCGGACGGATTGGACGAATGGCTACCTTGTAAGCTGTTTTTTTTAAAACAAGTTCCGGCAAAATGCTGACCCCAAGACCTAATTCAATCATGGACAAAATAGAATAGTCGTCGTGTACACAAAGCCGCACTGTCGGTTCAAGCCCGGCTTTCTTAAATGCTTCTAATGGTTCACTAAGCGCGCCTTCTTCCAATAGAAGAAAAGGTTCTTTTACTAAATCATTAAGAGTAACATAAGCTTTGTTTGACAGATGGTGAGACAATGGAAAAACTGCTTTTAATTCTCCAGTTTTAATGAATTTTGTTTTTGCGACTGGAATTGCATCCGGATTTACAAAACCAAAATCTACTTCGCCTGTCCTTACCCATTCCGGAATAGTGGAATAGTCGCCCTGATGAAGTACAAACTGCACGTTTGGATAAAGTTCCTGAAACTGTTTAATTAAAGGCGGAAGCCAATGGCAGGAAATACTTGATACAGTGCCAATGCGGATTGTTCCACAATCTAGACCTTTAATTTCTTTTGCAATTTCCATCATAGACTGATACCCGGCAACTACTTTTTGAATGGAAGGAAAAAGCCTCTCCCCTTCTATAGTCAAATGAATTCCGTATCTGGAACGATAAAGCAGTGTAATTGACAACTCCTTTTCTAAGGAAGAAATCATCTGGCTCATGGCAGGCTGAGTATAGCCTAGTAGTTCCGCTGCTTTTGTAAAACTGCCTGTTTCAACTATTTTTTGAAGTGCAATATATCTGTTCATTTTTCAAATAACCTTTTTGCATATTAGCATTATAATCATTTATTTTACTTATTTGAGTAAATATTGTATCATACGCAAAAGACAAACACAAACGAAAAGGAGACGGCAGAAAATGGAAATTGTTGCTTATGAACCAAGATATAAAGAAGATTTTGTCAGGCTTAATACACAATGGCTGACCCGGTTTTACTGGGTAGAATCCTTTGATCAATATGCTATGGATCATGTAGAAGAACTGATAGAACAGGGAGCAATGGCTTTTTTTGCTCTGGACAACAAAAAAGAAGTAATTGCAACCTGCATGGCAATGCCCTTAGAAGAAAACACCTGGGAAATATGCAAGCTGGCGGCAAAAAATCAGTACACGGGCACTGGAGCTGGGAGCGCCGTATTAAAGGCTGCAATGAATTATGCTGAGCAACACGGCGCAAAGAAGGAAGTTTTAATTTCGTGCAGAGGGTTAAAACCGGCAATTCATTTGTATAAAAAGTTTGGATTTAAGGAAGTTCCATACCGGAAAGAATTTTGGAAATCAGAAAAAGCAGATATTGAAATGGAAAGAGAAGTTTTATGATAAAGCAGTATATTGTTGATGCATTTACGGATACGGTTTTTAAGGGAAATCCTGCGGCAGTTTGTGTTCTCAGGGAATGGATTTCTGCCCCTCTCATGCAGAATATAGCAAAAGAAAATAATTTATCAGAAACCGCATTCACCGTAAAAAAAGGAAGTGAATATGAATTGCGCTGGTTCACGCCTGGCGGAGAAATAGATTTATGCGGACACGCAACTTTAGGAGCAGCTTTTGTATTGTTGAATTTTATAGAACTACAGCACGACACCATTTGTTTCAAGACAAAAAGCGGAAAACTTATTGTAAAAAAGACAAACGATCTGTATGAAATGAACCTGCCAGCTTATAAACTTACAGAAGTTCCTGTTACAGACGAAATGGAACAGGCAATCGGATTCCGACCAGAGCAGGCATGGTTAGGGCGAGATCTGGTGTGCGTAATGAAAGATGAAAAACAGGTGAAGACCGCTACACCAGACGAAGAAAGTGTAAAAAAGCTGGACGGTCTTTTGCTTCATCTTACAGCACAAAGTTCAGGCTACGACTGCGTTACTCGCAGCTTTGCCCCAAAATTGAATGTGGCAGAAGACCCAGTTTGCGGTTCCGGTCATTGTCATGTAATTCCATTATGGGCTCAAAAAACAGGAAAAAATAAACTGTCTGCGTTTCAGGGTTCAAAAAGAAGTGGTGTTCTTTACTGCCGTATGGAAAAAGACAGGGTGTTTCTTGCCGGAAAAGCTGTGCTATATTCAAAAGCAGAAATTTTTGTAACAGAAGAATATAGCCCGACATTATGAACTTCGTCAAAAAAACGGGTTTTTCGACTAACTCCCCATAAATCAGGCAGGAGATAAGTTTATCCCATTTTTCCAGGAACATAGTTTTTTTGTGCAAGGTTCCAGGCTTCCCTGTCAAAAAGAACTATTACGGCATCCAGTTCTTTTCCAAATTCCAGGATTGTATCCACGGCTATTTTTAATGCTTCCTGCTTTGGGTAGCCGTAAACTCCTGCACTGATCAAAGGAAAAGCAATGGTTTTACATTCATTTAAAAGCGCAAGAGCAAGGGAATTTCTATAACAGCTGCATAAAAGACTTTTGCTTTCTTCAGGAGTATGTTCATAATAAACAGGTCCAACAGTGTGGATTACATAGCGGGCTTTTAAGTTATAGCCTTTTGTAATCTTTGCTTCCCCAGTCCTGCAACCGTGCAAAGTACGGCATTCATCTAAAAGACCCTGCCCTGCAGCCTTATGAATAGCACCATCAACGCCACCGCCACCCAAAAGAGAGTTGTTTGCAGCGTTTACAATTGCGTCCACATCGTAAAGGGTAATGTCCCCGCGTTCAATTTTCAGGCTCATAATTTTTAGATTTGCAATGTTGATTTTTTACAGATGACCGAAATCTTAAGCTAATACTTCTTCGGAGTTCTGGGTTCTGGAAAGTTCTGAGCTTAATTCGTTTTGAATTCTTCTGGCCCCTTCGTGGTATGCGTGAAAGGCGACTTTTTTAATTTCGTTCTTCTGATTTATCGGCAAAACCAGATGTTCAAAATGTTTTTTCCAGTAGTCGTTAAAAGCTTCTTTTACATCTACGTCTTTCATGTTGTTACCTCCAGAACAAATGTTTTAATAACGTTATTTTAAAAAAAATTTAAAATCGGGTCAATTCTTGCTAATGGAGGAGAAAAACCTAAAAGCGTGAATAAAAACTTAAATTCTACTTCTTTACACCTTCTTTTCCAAAAGCACCAGGTTAATTCCTGCAATTCCGTTAAAGTCGCACGGAACGATTCCAATTTCCTTGTAGCCTAATTTTTTGTAAAAAGCGCGGGCGGCCGTATTTTTGGCATTTGTGTCGATTCTTAAATAATGGCAGCCGTTTTTTAAGGCGTATTTTTCATAAAACAGGGCAGTTTCTTTTCCAAGCCCCTTGCCTTTCTGCGCAGGATCGATTACTAGAGTGTGCATTACCATAACTTCGCTGTCTGCAACTTCGTACTGCCATTCTGCGGTTTTGTAGGAATCCACCTGAATCTGGTTAAAAATCACCGTTCCTGCAATTATTCCGTCTGCTTCCAGCACAAAAAGGTCGTCGCGTTCCAGGGCATCTTCGATAGTTTTAGCTTCCGGATAAATACCGCGCACCCAGCCAATCACAGCCCTGCCGCATTCTTCTTCCGTGTGAATGTCGCCGTATATTTTTAAGATCGCGTTAAAGTCGTTTTTGTCAGCTTTTCTAACATTTACTTTCATGATTTTTACATTACATCAGCCTGAATCAGTTTGTTCAAGCAATTTTTTTTGAATTTTTATGGGCGTTACCTGCCTGTGGCAGGTCGGGCTTTTTGCGAGTTTTCTAAAAGAAAACTCGTTACGAGAACGGCTTTTCCGTTCTCGCGGGTTCCGCGCCAAGCGCTACATTCTACTGACCTCCTGTCAGG
>CAVEBK010000047.1:4897-16851 GCA_963613915.1 uncultured Collinsella sp. | reverse complement strand
CCTTTGCGCTCAGCTGATTTTGTTTTTTTCCGGGAATTTTCAGAATTTTCTTGATGAAAATTTAAAATTCATTCTTTTTATAATAACCTGTCTTTCGATTGGAAGCGGATTTTTTTGCCTGGCAGCGATTATTGAATGCATTTTTTACATAATTTCTACGAAAAAATCCTATTTTTATGTTCACCTTATAATTTTTATTGTATTTTTAATCGTGTCTGTTTTTTTATGTTTATTTTCAAGTTCAATTGAAATTTTATCAGGTGGAATCGGAAATCAATGAGCAGCTTTATGAATAAAATTCAAATTCCTTACGAATTAAAAAAAATGAACGGGCTTTTTACCAGCAATGGTTTTGAAGCTTTTTTAGTTGGCGGAGCCGTGCGGGACATTCTTTTGGGAAAAACGGCTCATGACTGGGATCTAACGACAAATGCACGCCCGCAGGATGTCATGAAAATTTTTCACAGGGTAATTCCAACTGGAATAAAACACGGAACAGTAACAGTTCATTTTATGAAAAAAGAAATTGAAGTTACGACCTACCGTGCTGACCAGGGATATTCTGACGGACGTCATCCGGACAGGGTAATTTTTGCAGATTCGATTGAAGACGATTTAAGCCGACGCGATTTTACGATGAATGCAATTGCAGCGAGTCTTAAAGACGGCTCTCTTGTTGACCCTTTTGAAGGCCAGAAGGACCTTAAAAACAAAATTATCCGTACGGTTGGAAATGCTCACGAGCGCTTTATGGAAGACGGATTAAGACCAGTGCGGGCTTTAAGGTTTGCAAGCCAGTTGAATTTTAAGATTGAAGAAAAAACTTACAATGAAATTTTCAAGAAAGAAATTCAGGATAAGGTAATTTCGATTTCGCTGGAAAGATTCAGGGATGAATTTTTAAAAATAATGAAAAGTCCAAAACCTTCTATCGGAATAAAACTTCTGGAAGACACAGGACTTTTAAAACTTTTTATTCCGGAACTTGCAGAAGGCAGAGGTGTAACACAAAACGATGCAAGAGGATTTCATCAGTTTGATGTTCTTGACCACAACATTTACTCCTGCGACGGAGCTCCTCAGGACAATTATATTGTGCGCGTTGCAGCCCTTTTGCATGACGTCGGAAAAGTAAGGGCGCGGACTGTAAGTTTAGAAGAAGATCCGGATAATCCGGGACAGAAAATTGAACTGATTCATTTCTGGAAGCACGAACTTTATTCAGCCGAAATTGCAGAAAAAGTTTTGACGAGATTAAAATTCAGCAATGCAGAAATTGAAAGAATCTGCCATTTAATAAAAGAGCATATGTTCTATTACACGAGCGACTGGAAAGATTCTTCAGTAAGAAGATTTTTAGTACGAGTCGGAAAAGAATATCTTGACGACCTTTTTGCACTGCGCCTTGCAGACAATTACGGAAAAAACTGCCAGAAAGCAACGCCGGAAAGCCCCGTAACCCAAAATATTCTTGAATTAAAAGAAAGAATCAGAAAAGTTGAAGAAGAACATTCTGCCCTGAGCTTAAAAGAATTAAAAGTGAATGGCAGGGATTTAATGAAAGCAGGAATTGAAAGCGGAAAAAAACTCGGAGCAATCCTGAACGAGCTTTTTCAGACAGTTCTCGACGATCCGGCAATGAACGACAGGGAAAAACTTCTTGAACTTGCAAAAAACATAAATTCAAAAAACACTCTTGTTTAAGGGCACAAAAAAGGGCCGGCACAAAGACGTTTTTATTTCTTTGTATGCCGGCCAGAATTATTTATGAAAAAACCTTGAAAAAGATTTTTCTAAAGATGCCCTTATTCTTTTATGAACTTTCTGTACGTTTCTGCAATGATTTTTATTCCTTCGTCAACTTCTGCTTCAGGGCCTGCATAGTTGATTCTCAGGCATTTGCTGTAATGAGGATGTTCGCAAAGAGGTTTTAAGCCGTTTGCAGTGTCGTTTCCAAAGAAAAAGTATTCACCAGGAACTACAATTACGCCTTTCTTTTTTAATTCTGCATAGAATTCCATTGTTCCGATTGAAAGGTCTTTCATTAAAAGCCACTGAAAAATAGAGCCTTCACTCTTGTGAAGGGCATAATTTGTGCCGGCAAAATATTTGTGAAAAGCTGCGGCTGCTTTTTTTGCCTTATTTTCGTAATAAGGACGGACAAAATCCCTCGCCTTTTCTACGAGGATTCCTGATTCTATAAGTTTTTCTGCAAGAGCCTGGCCAAAAGAACCGGAAGCCAGGGAAGCAATTGCATTGAGGTTTCCGATTGCCGTAATAATTTCTTTTGGACCGATTATAATTCCCGTACGAACAGACGGAAGACCTATTTTACTCAAACTCATGCTTAAGATTACGTTGTCGTCATAATACGGGCTTGCATCGTCTGTAAAAATTATATTCGGCCACGGAAGTCCATAAGCATTGTCAATTATCAGCGGAACTGAATATTGTTTTGCAAGAGATGAAAGTCTTTTAATTTCTGTATCTGTAAGTACGTTGCCTGTAGGATTTGTCGGACGGGTAACGCAGATTGCGCCGATATCAGAGTTTTTTCTTAAGTATTCTTCAAGGAGCTCAAAGTTTACATGATATTTAAAAGTATTGTCGCTGTATTCTTCCCAGGTCGAAGGAATTGAAACAAAGGTATCTTCTTCGATTCCCTGGTCGGCATAACCGATGTATTCCGGGGCAAGAGGAAAAACAATTTTTTTCTTTTTTGACATTCCGTCAGACGTGAATGTTCCGGAAAGCAGATTGAATAAATAAAAACATGCACTCTGACTTCCGTTGGAAACAGCAACGTTTTCCGGGCCGATTTTCCAGCCGTAAGTTTTTGAAAGATATCCGGCAACAACCTCGATAAAAGACATTCTTCCCTGAGGACTGTCATACAGGCCAATCAGTTTTTCAAATTCGTCACCGTTCGACATTATTTTTTCCATTTCCTGCCTGTACATTGCAGAAATTTCTGGAATCATTGCCGGGTTTCCGCCTCCGAGCCTGTACGGCTTTACACCTTGTGGCAAAGGACGGCCAATATCGTCCATAAGCTGCAAAATTCCTGATCTGCTGCAGAGTTTGTTTCCAAAATCACTGAAATTCATTTTTATTCCTCAAATTTTAATTTTTTTGTGTCTGTGTTACAGCCTCAACTGCTGCATTTTGTTTTTTCTTTGCTTTTTTTTCGCCTTCAAATTTTACGGTTATTTTATTGCGTTCAAGATCAACTGTAATTTTTTTGTCTTTTTCTGTACGTCCCTGCAAAATCAGTACCGCAAGCTTTTCTTCAATTTCGTTTTGAATAAGACGGCGCATTGGTCTTGCTCCAAAATTCGGGTCGTATCCGTTTTGAATAAAAAATTCCCGCGCCTTTTTTGTTACGTTTAGAACCAATTTCTGTTCAGAAAGCCTTTCTTCCAGAGCCTTTAACTGAATATCAAGAATCTTTGAAATCTGAGCCTTTGACAAAGCATCAAAAACAACAACGTCATCAACACGATTTAAAAGCTCAGGACGCATAATTCTTTTTAATTCTTCAAGGGCATTTGTCTTTATTTCGTTAAAAGGGAGAATTCCATCTTCCGAAGAACTAAAGCCAAGCCGGTGCTCTGTGTTTATCTGCCGTGCCCCGGCATTGCTTGTCATGATTATTACTGTATTCCTGAAATTTACAGAATGACCAAAACTGTCGTTCAATTCGCCTTCTTCTAAGACCTGCAGCAGAAGATTGAAAATGTCCGGATGCGCTTTTTCAATTTCGTCTAAAAGAACTACGCTGTACGGCTGCTGACGGACTTTTTCCGTAAGGATTCCTCCGTCTTCAAAACCGATATATCCGGGAGGAGCTCCAATAAGCCTTGTTGCATTGTGCTTTTCCATGTAATCAGACATATCAATGCGGATAAGGGAATCTTTTGAACCAAAGAGGAATTCTGCCAGTGACTTTGCAAGCTGGGTTTTTCCAACCCCGGTTGGTCCCAGGAAAATAAAAGAGCCTAGTGGTCTGTCCGGTGAACTTACCCCGGCACGGCTGCGCCTGATTGCAGAACTCAAAACCTTTATTGCTTCGTCCTGACCGATTACGCTTTCGTGTAACTTTTGTTCCATCTGTAAAAGCCTTGAAGCTTCGCTTTCGTCAAGCTGTTCAAGAGGAATTCCCGTCATCTGGGCAATTATTTTACAGATATCCTTTACGCAGACTTTCTTTTTTGTTCCGTCTGAAGAAGACTGCCAGTAATTTGAAAAATTTTCGAGCCTTATCTTTAAATCCCGGACTTTATCGCGCACTTCTGCAGCCTTTTCGTAATCCTGGTTTGCAACGAGTTCCTTTTTTTCGTCAGAAAGTTTTGCAATCGCTTTTTCCAGTTCCGCAAATTCAACAGGGCGGCTTTCTTCGCTGATTTTTTTTGCACTTCCGGCTTCGTCTAAAATATCAATTGCCTTGTCTGGAAGGAATCTTTCCGGAATATAACGTTCTGCAAATTTTACGATTGCAGGAATTACATCATCTTCAAAAACAACGCCATGGAAGTCTTCAAACTTTGTCTTTAATCCTTTTAGAATTTCTATGCTGTCTTCGATTGAAGGTTCATTTACGCTTACTGTCTGAAACCTGCGTTCAATTGCAGAATCCTTTGAAAAATACTTTCGGAATTCTTTTGTTGTTGTAGCACCGATAATCTGAATTTCTCCGCGGCTTAAGGCAGGCTTTAAAATATTTGAAGCATCCATTCCTCCGTCCGGGCTTCCGGCTCCGATTATCATATGAAGCTCGTCAATAAAGAGAAGCACATTTCCGTCTTCCTTTATTTCTTTTATCATTTTCTTCATTCTGTCTTCAAAATCACCACGGAATTTTGTTCCTGCAACGAGTGCCGTTAGATCAAGCGAAAGAATGCGTTTTTTTATGAGATTGAACGGAACTTCTCCATTTGCAATTTTTTGAGCCAGGCCTTCGATAATTGCAGTTTTTCCAACTCCTGGTTCTCCTACAAGAACGGGATTATTTTTTGTCCTGCGGCTTAAAATCTGAATTACGCGCTCAATTTCTTTTGTACGTCCTGAAACAGGATCAAGTTTTTTTTCTCTGGCAAACTGAGTAAGGTCGCGCGTAAATTCCTGCAGGAAAGAAGAAACTACACGCTGTCTTTTTTGCTGACCCTGAGGATTTTGCTGTGAATTCAGTTGTGCCGGCGAAAAGGGATTTTGTTCGTTTTTTGAATCCTGAATGATTTTTTGCAAAGTGCTTCCGATTGAATCTGAGTTAACCTGGGCACTTGAATGAAAATGCGACTGCACTGTGCGGGCTGCTGAGCGAAGTGTGTCAATTGTAAATTCCGTGCGCGAAAAAAATCTGTAAGTTGCACTTTCTTCTTCGCGGGCCGCTGCAATTAGAATATGTTCTGTGCCGATGTATTCGTTTCTGAGAGTATTTGATTCAACTGCGGCAATGTCAAAAACTGTACGAAGCCTTCTTGAAAGAGGCAGCTCAGAAAGTTCAGAAACAGTTTCGCGGGGCATAATCGACTGTTCAAGCATAAGCTGAAACGTTAAAACGTTAATCCTTAAATCCTGCAGCATTATGTAGCCAAGACCGTCTGCACATTTTAAGAGAGCGAGAATTACGTGTTCCGGCAAAAGTTCTGTCGAACCACATTTTCTTCCTTCTTCCTGTGCAAGAATCATAATTTTTTGAGTTCGCGGAGAAATTCGTTTCATATTCATAATCTGTTTAAAACCTTATTTTTCAGAAGCTGTCCTTAATTATATAACTTTGAATTTTCCAGTGCATCATGAACTATCAGGGCTCTGAACCGTTCAACCTGTTTTTTAGGATTTTCTGCTATGTCTCCTGGAAAATCGTAAGTTCCGTTATTTATTACAGTTTTTAAGTGAGCTTCCTGCAAACGGTAAAGCATGGCTGTAATTTCAGTGTTTTCAATTCCGCTTAGAACTTTCAGTTCACGTCCAAGCTTTATGTCAGAAATAATCAGCAGGGCTTCCCTCAAATCCAGCAGGAGGCTGTATTTTGCAACCGAATAACTTTTTAATATACGGTCTGTAATTTCTGTAGTGCGGTTGTGCAAGACAAAATCCCTTGCGCGCCGTTCACTTTCGACTGCCTGTCTTAAAACCGTGGTAAAGTTTGCAAGCTGCTCAAGTTCACTGCCTTCGGCTGCCGTAGTTGAACTAAGCTGATAGAAACCGCCTATGCTCGCTCCTGTTTCCATGTACGAAGAAAAAGCAGGTTCTGCAACAACTCCTTTTTGAATTATTGACTCAAAAAAAGGTCCTGTCTGTCCTGAAAAAGCCATTGCAGGCAGATGAACCCTGGCACTTATTTTCATTCCGCTGCCACAGTCTTTTACATTTGCAGTTAAATATCCAAAATCATAGCTTGCAGCAAACTGCAAATTCTTTTGAAGAAGCTCGTCAACTTCATGACAGTTTTTATAAGCGCTGTCGCAGTCAAGTCCGGGGGCAAAACAACTGATTCTTACGTGGTCAACATCATTTATGGCACACACAAGCCCGGAATTCGCCTTTTTGCCGTTTATACGCATTACAAGGCCGGCTCCCGGAGAAGTAAGGGTTGATTTTTCCATAAGCCCGCGTTCAATTAAAACCCGCGCATTTAAAGGATCTATTCCGGCAACGGCAACAGTCTGATAAGAGTCTGCCTTTTGAGCCTTTAAAAATGAATCAAAGACAAGGGTCTGAACCCGCATCGAATCATCAGAGCGGAACTTTTGAGGAAAAGGAAAATCTGCAAGATTCCGCGCCAGACGGACTCTTGTCGAAAGAACAACGTCATTATCTGCTCCTTCAAGACTATACCATTCTCCAGACGGGCAGTCTTTGTTTTCAATATTTATATTTTCACTCATCGTCACTTCCAGATACGGGAGATTTTTCAAGAGCTTTTAAATAATCTCTGTATACAGCCGCTTTTTCGTAATCTTCGCGTTTTAAGGATTCTTCAAGCTTTGTCTGAAGTGCAATTCTGTCGGTTAAAACAGACCGGAATGTAGAAAGCCGTTTTGGCATTGAACCCGTATAGCTTCCCCTAAGTCCGTTTTTCTTAAGATTAGATAGAATTTCCTGCTTAAAAATTGAATAGCATTCAGGACAGCCAACCTGCCAGTGCGTTTTTATTGCTGCAAAACGGGTTCCGCAGACCGGGCAGGCTTTTCTGTCTGCTTCTGAAATTTTGTCCGCAGTCCCGGCAATTTCCCTGAAGATTGAAGCAAGCGATTTAGGATCGTTATTTACGCCGAGTTTTGAAGCACAGTCCCGGCAGATATTTAATTTTTTATTAACGGAATTTCCGTTCAATTCAATAAAAACAGAAGCTTCCTGCTGTTTACATAAGTCACAAATCATATAAAACCTAAGCCATTATAGCGAAAACGAATACAAAATTATACAAAGTCAGATTTTTTTTAAACTTTCAATCGGTTTTTCAAAACCAGCCTTTATTGCAGGAATCGCACTGACTAAAAGCGAAAGAACCAGGGTTCCGCAACCGATTATAACCAGCTGAACTAAAGGAATTGAAAGAGGAATTTTCTGCAGATAAAATGCAGGATCCAGAATATGAATCTGTTCAATCGAAGCAGCTGCAGCAGAACCTGAAAGAATATTAAAAAAATGCATTGCAAAAGTAAGGAATGATTCAATCCATTTTAAAATTACTTCAAAATTAACAGCACACAAAAGCCCCAAAGGAATTCCTACAAAAACGCCAAGGGCTCCTGTAACCATTCCTGCAATTAAAAACGAAAAAGTAATTCCCTGAGGAGTTGCTCCAAGACTTTTTAAAATTGCAATTTCTTTTCTGCGTTCCATAACAAGCATTACAAGGGCACTTGAAATATTAACGGAAGCAACCAGCACTATTAAAAGCATTATAAAAAGCAGCATTATCTGCGTAGAAGAAAAATTTTCATATTGCGAAGCATTCATTTCGTTCCATTTGTAAACCCGGGTAAACGAAGGTGCAATATTTTCTATTCTGGCAAGAGTTTTATCAAGTTCAAAAGAAAAAGGATCCTTTGTTTCAATTCCTGCAATAATCTGGCTTGAACGCAGCGGCAAAATTGAAAATCCGCTTTCCAGTGGAATAAAAACCCACAGGGCATCAAGTTCCTGGTACCCGCTTGAAACAATTGCACTAACCTTAAATTTCGTTACCTTTGGAACAACCTTATTTGAAGGAAGAATTCTCGTAGTAATAAGCCTGATTTCATCTCCTGCATGAATTCCTAAAATTTCAGCAATCCGCTTTCCAATAACTGCGTTTTTTCCATCCTGCAAAACAATCTGTTCACTTTTAGTAATATTGTCAGTGCTTTCTACAAGGTCAAACAGGTTTGCAAAAGATGAATTCTTTGAAAAAATATTATTTTCTACAGCACGAATGTTTGCCCCTGTCCTTAAAGTTTTACCGGCAGCAAGTCCAACAGATTGAATTTCCGGAAAAACTTTTTCAACGCCTTCAACTTCCAGAAATTCTTTAGAAAGTTCCTTTAAATTCTGAGCCGACTGAGCTTCCGTCAAATCAGGATGAATTATTGCACACAGATGCGAACTTGAAAGTCCTATCAGACGGCTTGTCATTCCCTTTATCATTCCGTTAGAAACAGTAAGAACCATTACAAGAGGAACAAGGCTGATTGCAATACATAAAAATGCGCCGATAAGGCTTCGTCTTGCATTCGATTTTTTTCCGGTTTTTGGAAAAAGCATTCTAAAGGCATATAAAACAGATGCACTAGATTTCATTGAGCATGCCTTCTTTGATTGAATAGATTTTATCTCCCTTAGAAGCTAATTCCATATCATGGGTAACAAGAATAAGGGTTTTATCGTATTTATCTGCCATGGAAAAAAGCAGCTCACCGATCATTTTTGCATTTGCCGGATCAAGGTTTCCTGTCGGTTCATCAGCAAGAATAATCTGAGGATCATTTATTAAGGCCCTGGCAACAGCAACCCTCTGCCGCTCTCCGCCAGAAAGCTGAGACGGAAGATGATCAGCGCGCCCTTCAAGTCCTACATCGCACAAAAGCTGCTTTGCCTTTTTAACTGCTTCTGTTTTTTTTAGTCCTGCCATATAAGCCGGCAAAAACACATTTTCGAGTGCAGTAAAATCCTTTAAAAGATAATGAAACTGAAAAATCAGCCCTAAAAATTTTGAACGGTATTGAGAAATATGCTTTTCATCAAGAGAAGTAATTTCGTAAGGACCTGCCTTTACAACGCCACTTGTTGCAGTATCAAGTCCGCCGACAATATTTAAGAATGTACTTTTTCCGCTTCCACTTTCGCCGACGATAACGATTTTTGAACCTTTTTCTATTGTTAAATCCAGATTCTTTAAAATCGTTAAAGTTTCGCTTTCTGTTTTATAAGTTTTTTCCAGTCCCTGTATGTTGATAATAACGTTATTCATCTCTCATAACCTCCGCAACAGTGAGTTTTAACACGCTGCGGCTCGCGCACCAGCTTGCAAGCAGCGAAGCAAATATTCCAAAAACGGTAATCAAAAAGACTTCATTTACAAAAATTCTAGGCGGAATATTTGCATAAAGCATGTACATAGGGTTTTCGCGCAGATAAACAGCGTTTTCCGGTGAAAAAAGTTCAAACAGAAAATACTGAACACTGTACACAATTTTAGACATTATCTCAAAAATTAAAGACATTTTTATGCTCAGCAAAAGTCCTAAAAACAGGCCTGGAACAGCTCCTTTTAAACCGGTTAAAAATCCCTGCATAATAAAAACAGATTGAATTTCTGTCTTTTTTGCTCCAAATGCCGTTAAAATTGAAATTTCTTCACGCCGTTCAAAAACCATTCTCCTCATTCCATTAAAAATATTGATTGCAACAACAATAAAAATAATCAGAACAAGCAGTAAAAGCATGTTTTTTTCAATTCTCAAGGTTCCGAAAAATGAACGGTTGTAACTTTTCCAGGATTCAAGGCTGATTTCTGGAAATAATTTTTTTTCGGCTTCAATAACCTTTGTGTCTGCCTCTGTATTAAAAAGCTTTAATCCATACAAAACAGGCGCATTTTTTCCAAGATATTTTTTTCCGTCTTCAAGCCTGATAAATGCGTAAGAAGCGTTAATATCAGAATAACCGGTGCGGATAATTCCCTTTACTGTAAAAATTCTATCAGAAGAAATTAAACTTACATCATTTCCGCCGGAAAGAGCAAAAAGTTCAACAGTGCTTCCAACTCTCACTCCAAGCCTGCGGGCAAGTTCTGTACCTAAAACAATTGAATCGTCCTGAGTTAAATCAAAATCTCCGGCCCAGATTTTTGCTTCTTTTTTAAATCCTTCATCGATATTCATTAAATTATCAGGAACTGAACGGATTAAGGCAGCTTCCTGTTTTGCATTGCGGCCAACCATTAAAGCCTGGGCTTCCATAAAAGGAAAGCAGGCGCGAATTTCTGCATTTTCTGAACATTCTTCTTCAAACTCTTTCTGCTGCTTTTCTTCAAGTCTGCTGACACGAATATGATAGGAGCTGACTTCCATAATCGAATCAATATAACTCATCTGAAAACCGTTCATTACAGAGATTACGGTTATAAGAGTCATTACGCCAAAGCAGATTCCAAGAGAAGCCAAGATTGAATTTATTCTGTCCCGCCCGCGGTTTGCAACAAGATTAAAACGCCTTGAAACAAAAAACACCCATTTGAGAGGCTTTAAAAAGCTGCTGATTTTCAAAAAGTCCTTCTCCTCATGATTCTTCCATTCATTTTAGTAACTTCAGAAGTTTTTATTCCGTTTACAAATTCAGTTACTACAGAAAAACCGTTATCAAAGTAAAAAGTTTTAGTGTAATCAGTTGAATTTTTATAAACTGTTTTTATTCTTAATTCGCCGTTTTCTTCAAAATATTCGTCAGTCGTTCCATATTCATTCTGCTCATAACGGGTAACTTCCTGCTTTTCAGAAACCTGTTTTTTCCCCTTTGAATCTGTTGAATAAAAATATTGAATAAAATCAGTTTTCTGCAATCTGCCTTCTTCGTCGTATTCAAAAGATTTCTGACTGTCTTTTACCAGAATATATTTTTTTTCTTCGTCTGCTGTAGTTTTATCCGAAGTGTTTTTTGACTCTGCCTTTGTATTTTGATTCTGTTGAATTTCTTCTTCATAATGAAATTTCTGTTCACATAAAACCCTGCCGCTTTCAAAATACGTTTTTATGGTTTTAGTTTTGTTTTCAAAATTTTCAAGTTCACTTTTAAAAAGTTTTCCACTGTCTGCCGAATATTCATAATCCGTCTGTTTTATTAAAACAATTGAAGAAAGTGTTTGCGAATTTTTAAAATCTTCACGCTTTAAAATATTAAACTTTCTGTCAAAAGTCCGCCTTACAATAAGATTTTCAGAAACATTTGTAAGGAAAGTAAGTTCGCCGCTTGTATTTAAAGTGAATTTTTCACCATTGCACGAAAATTTTCTTAAACTTCCGTCATGTACCCGGTTTAAAACAGTTTTTTCAACTTCCGTATCCTGCACGGCACTTTCGTCGCGGTTGTCAAGAAGTTCTAAAAGCGAAAAAGAGACGTCTTCAAATTCTTCTTCGGAAGAAGATTCATTTTTAAGTTCAGATTTTGAAAATAAACTTTGATACAAAAAAAAGGGCCTGCAGTTTTTCCAGAAAGTCCGCGTTAAAAGCAGAGAAGCATTTTTAGAAAGCTCTTCGTGATTTTCAGGAATATAAATTTTATTCGTTCCGTTCAGATTGAATTTTACGATTTCCTGCAGGAAATCCATAAAAGAGCAGTTCTGTGAATTATTCTGAATTTCAGTTTCAGCTGATTCTTTTGTTTCTGCCTTGTCCTGAGGAAAAATAAAAAAAATATTTACAGACAAAAAGTTTACAAAAAAAAGAATTTTCAGTAATGAACTTTTTTTT
>CAVEBK010000047.1:0-4878 GCA_963613915.1 uncultured Collinsella sp. | reverse complement strand
CGGCATGATATTTTCGTATTTTTCGCCGGTACAAACAAACCACACAGGAATTTTTAATTCATTTCCAATTGCAAAAACCATTCCGCCCTTTGCAGTTGAATCATATTTTGTAATGACAAGGGCATCCACTCCGACAGCTTCGTTAAAAACTTCCGCCTGGCGCACAGCATTCTGTCCTGTCGTTCCGTCAATAACCAGAATTTTTTTACAGCAGCCCTCGTCGGCCTTCTGTTTTGCAATTCTGTCGATTTTCTGTAATTCGCGGACAAGATTTTCTTTATTGTGGAGACGACCAGCAGTGTCCGCAAGAACAAGGGCTCCACCGCCACTTCTGGCACTGTCTGCAGCGTCAAAAACAACTGCTGAAGGATCGCTTCCGTGCTGGTGCGAAACTACGCGGATTCCAAGATTTTTACCATGAAGTTCAAGCTGTTCTTCGGCTGCGGCACGGAATGTATCAGCTGCTGCAAGAATCACCTTTTTGCCCTGAGACTTAAAATAATTTGCAAGTTTTGCAGCAGTTGTTGTTTTTCCAACGCCGTTTACGCCAAGAAGCATAAAAATATTCGTTTTTGAGTCGTCAATTTCAAAATTCGCCGTAAAAACAAATTCCTTTAACATTTTTTCAAGCTCAAGAATTATGGCGTCTTTTTCGTAGATTTTATTTTTTTTGCAGTAAGATTCAAGTTTTTCTGTAAGTTCAAATGCAAGTTTTGCACCAATGTCGCCTTCAACCAGAAGATCCGTAAGTTCTTCAAAAAAAGTTTCGTCAATTTTATTTGATGAAAAAAGATTCTTTAATTTTTGTGCAAATCCAGTTTTTGCCATTTTTGTTTCCTTAAATTTTTGCAGTAATCGACTTTATACTAACATTTTTTTTATTTTTTTTGAACTTTTGCATTTGCCGGCAGAACTTCATTTGCAGCTTTTAAATATCGTATAAGTTCAAATACGCTCCATGCTCCAGCTGCACAGGAAATTCCGGCTGTATAGTAAGAATATTGCTGCCATTTTGAAACTTCTTCAAAACTTGCTCCTCCAGAAGCATAGGAATTATTGAGCGAAGTAAAGTTTCCGACAGTGTAAAAAGTAGGAATCAGGGAACAGATTAAAAGAGAATAAGCCCTGTAAAGCCCTTTTCTCCTTTTATCTATGTTTTTTGCCCTGTCGTAGGGTTTTGCATTTACAAAGAGTTTTTGTCCGTCCTGTGCAAGTTTGTACGGAATGTAAACAAAGGCACTTGAACCGTTTTCGTCCTTATAAATACTTAAAATTGATTTTCCGTTTACCTTTGCATTTGCATATTCGTTCTGTTCATCAACTGCAAAAGAATCAAGTCCGTTAAAATAAAATACACCTTTTGCCATCTTTTTTAAGCGGATGTCGAGGGAACCGAGAACAAGAGGCAAAAGCGTAGTCTGGACTGTAAAGAGTTCCTCTCCGGAAAAAGAATAATTTATTGTCTGTTTTTCAAAGCCCTGGGCAGAAACAGAAAGAGAATGAACTCCGGCATCAACTACAATTTCATCGTCAGCAGGAACAATTACACCGTCAACACTTACAATTGCCGTTCTTTTTGCTTCTTCCGGTTCAATTTCCACCTTAATTTTTACAGGAATGGAATTTGCAATTCCGGGGCTAAGGCTTCTGGCTACGTTCTGTGCTATTGAAATTAAATCATTTGAATTTCCAACTTCCGTAACAGTTGCCGTGCATTTTGCTCCGGGAAAAACATAAAGTTTTGCAGTAACACAGACATATTCACCGTAAAAAGTAATTTCGCCTGTTATAAGCCCGTTGATTTTTGCTGCAATAACTTCCTTTGAAAAAGCATAACTTTCAATTTCTGCTCCGGAAGCACTTGAAGAAGGTTCAAAAAGTTTAGTGTTGTCGCTTTTATAAAGTTCAATGTTTTCTGTCTGTTTTTCGATTTTTTCTTCTTCTGCACCGAAAATTTTAAACGGAAGTTCACCAAAACCAAAGTGTCCGCCGTGCTTTTCATTTCCAGGATTTTCTGTTTCCAATTGAATCTGCTTTTTGTATTTTTCGATTGTTGTTTCTACGTTTTTTAAATTTTCGTCAATCTTGGTTTCTATTTCCTGAATTTTTTTTTCCTGTTCTTTTAAATTCTTTTTTAAGTCCCCTGGATTGTCTTTTGAAAGAACAAATGCGTCCCTTGTTTTTCGTTCCTTAGAAAGCTGCAGGATTAAAGAAAGACGTTCTGTCTGCAAGGTGTAAAGTTCACGGTCGAGCTGCTCCTGAAACGAAACTGTTCTGATTCCTTTTTGTGCAATCTGTTCAAGAATCAGTTTTGGCAAAACAGTTGAAATTTTTGCAGTAGAAGTTGAATCAATTCCTTTTTGCGAAAAAGTGAATTTCCGGGCAGCAAGAGTCCATGAATCAGCGAAGGCAAAATCAAGACAGAAAAAAACGAGGATAAAAATTGAATTTCTGACAAAACGGCGTAAAATGTTCACTCTTTATTATTTTTTACACTCTTACATTTCTTCATCACTGTCTTCAGAACCAGAAGGAAGACCTTTCCACTGAGCCTGAAGATAGGCATCTATAAACTGATCTATATCTCCGTCCATTACAGATTGAATGTTTCCACATTCATACTTGGTGCGGTGATCTTTTACCATTGTGTACGGCTGAAAAACATAGGTGCGGATTTGATTTCCCCACGAAATATCTTTTTTTTCAGCTCCAAATTTTGCGTTTTCCTTTTCTTTCTGTTCCTTGTAGTACTGATAAAGTTTAGCCTTTAAAATGCTCATTGCTGTAGCACGGTTCATCAGCTGGGAACGCTCAGAGTCGCAGGTAACAACAATTCCCGTCGGAAGGTGCGTAAAGCGTACGGCTGAATCAGTTTTGTTTACATGCTGTCCGCCCTTTCCTCCGGATCTGTAAGTGTCAACTCTTAAATCTTCAGGTCTTATATCAACCTTAATTGTGTCATCGAGAATCGGAAAAATAAAAACAGAACTAAACGAAGTGTGTCTTCTGGCATTTGCATCAAACGGAGAAATGCGGATAAGACGGTGAACTCCGGCTTCACCCTTTAATTTTCCGTAAACATAGTCACCGGTAATCTGGATTGTAGTCGATTTTATTCCGCCTTCATCTTCCTGAAGGTCAACAGTTTCCATTTTAAAGCCATTACGCTCAGCCCAGCGAATATACATACGGCTAAGCATATAAGCCCAGTCGCAGGCTTCAGTTCCGCCAGCCCCAGAATGAATCGTCAGAAAGCAGCCGTTTTTGTCAACTTCACCGGAAAGAAGATTTAAAATCGAAAGTTCTTCAAATTTTTTCTGGGCTTTTTCGAGTAAAGGTTTTAATTCATCCTCTACACTCTGATCTGCACCTTCAATTCCAAGTTCATAAAGGGTTTCTAAATCTTCAGTCTGGGCAATCAGTTCTCTCCATGGTTCAACCCGGCCTTTTAAATATTTTAACTGGTTTACAACTTTCTGGGCATTTTCAGAATCATTCCAAAAATCAGGAGAAGCAGTCAGAGCCTCTGTTTCTTTTATTTTTTTATCAATTGCATCGTGGTCAAAGACGCCCCCAGACACCGTCAATGTCTTTTTTTAAGGTGTCAATCGGTTCTTTTAATTCTTCAAGCATATTTTAATTCTCCAGTGTAAAATATAATTTTTCATTTTAAAGAATATTCAAAATAATTTTCATTGTCAAATATCCTGTCTTTTTAAAGTTAGTGCGAAAAACAGACAATTTTAGAGGTTCAACCCAATATTACTTCGTGCAAAAAACAAATAAAAATGCTAGACTTACCCTTGTTGTATGAATTTTAAGAAAACATTTTTTGCATCTATTTTTTTTACAATCTGTCTTTCGCTCAATTTTAGTCAGGCAAAGTCCCGTCCTGTCGTTGATATGATAAGTGCGACTGCAGTTTCAACAAACAAAATAAAAATAACCTGGAAAGTTCCAAAAACATTTTATGCAACGCCTTCAACTCAAACGCCAGCCTCTTCAGGTTCTGCCGTTGATTCAATCCTTGTTTATAAAAGCACGGTTCCTATTTCTGCACAGACATTAGAAAAGGCACTTTTAACAGCAAGACTTCCACCAAAAAGCTGTCAGTATATCGACACGGTAACAAGTTTTAATGAATATTACTACGCTGTTCTTGCAAAATTAAAGGACGGTTCTGTTTACAAAATAATTCTTCCTTCAATAAACACAACTGTAAAAGGCGTAAAAGTTGAAAAACCTGCAAAGGCTGAAGAAAAATCACAGGAGCAGATTGAAGCAGAAACTCCTAGAATTTACAACGAAGGAACAATCCGCGAATTTCCTCTGCCCTACATTGATTTAGTTGAAAATTTTGAAAGAAAGCCCAACAAATTAAAGCCGGAAGTAATTGAAGCAGGTAAAAAGCTTGCAGAAGGCGAAAAACTAAAAAAAGAAAAACTCCTTCCGCATTATTTTGACGAAGACCTTGTGTCTCCTTCTGGCGGCGATGAATACTATCTCTTTGAAATCCTTAAAAACTATTTTGTCAAAAAGAATTACAAAGAAAGTGCAGCAGCACTGCAAAAGTTTTTAAGCGTAAACAGAAGCGAGCAGACAACAAACAGGGCTGCCTTCTACCTCGCAGAATCTCAATACTTTCTGGGCAATTACAGAAGCGCACTTACAATGTTCTTATTTGTAGAAAACGACTATCCTCTGCTCTGTAAAAAATGGATTAATTCAACCTTAGATTTTTATACAATTCCAGGCACAAAAAAATAAAGTTTTAGCAGAATGTAAGGTTTCTAAAAAACACTTTAAATCGCTTTTCGTCGCTCTCCTGATATGTTGTGCCATCTGTCAATGACAAAACAAAATTTAATATAAAAAAAG
>CAVEBK010000046.1:0-17177 GCA_963613915.1 uncultured Collinsella sp. | reverse complement strand
TGGTCAGGCACTCTGCAACGAAATAAAACACAGCGGATTAAAAAAAATTCCTGCAAACCCAAAAATTATGAACTTTTTATGCAGAGCACAGTTTTATGCAAAACACGCAAATGACGGACTTTTTGAAAAAATAGAAAACCTGAAAACTATACCCGAAGAATGGCTTTTGCCTTTTATTACTTCCGACAAAATTGACGAAGAAATTGTTTTTAATGCGCTTTATTATTTTTTAGAAGGAAGCAAAATTGACGCAGAAGTTCCACCTGTTTTAGTTTTAGAAAACGGCAAAAAAGCAAAGATTTCTTACGAAAACCGCCTGAATTCTACAAATGTTACGCTCGACGACTTTATAACTAACGTTCGTTCGTTTAATATCGAACCCGTTTTGGAAATAATAATTCAGCAGATCTTCGGTTGCTTTTCTACGCCAAAAATTCTCGGAGTTCCGGTTTTATTAAAACTTCTTTCGCCGGCGCGTCGTCCACTGCAAATAACAGACAATCTTTCTACATTCTGGACTGGAGTCTGGATTGAAATCTGCAAAGAAATGAAAGGCCGTTATCCGAAACATAACTGGGACTACAAACTAACTTCCGATAGTTAATCTGCATCCCTCACCAATTCTGACACTTTTTTAATGCCGGATTTTTACTTTTGTAAACAAAACGCTTCCTTTGCCTTCAACATTTTTTTTAGTAACTGCATAAAGTCCAAAGCGGCCGCCAACCCAATGAGCGTTTTCTGCACTAAAATATTCACTTTTCCAAAAAAAAGTTTTTTTGCAGAAATTGCTGGATTTTACACTGAATTGAACCGCTGCAGAATATGCACTGAACGAAATAAAATCCATCCGCATTTTTACCGGCTGACTGTCAGAATCCAGCTGCATGGGAGTTCTGTAAATTTCTATTTCGTCACGGGTATCGTCAGACAAATAATTATTTTTTGACTTTAAATAAACAAAATCAAATCCGTATTCACTTCTTTCTACGGCAATAGAAGCATATTCGTCGCCAATAAAAATCATTCCTGTACGACCACCAATCGGCAGCTCTTTTAAATTCAGCGTTGCCATAAAATAAAAATTTTCATATTGAATTTTCTGTGTCAAAACGTTGCTGGAATTCCACAAAACAGGAAATCCCCTGCAAAAATGATCAGAAAAGCACAATGCATTCAATTTAAAAGATTCACAGTCCTTGCCATTTCTTTCCACAAACTCTGCAAATTTTTCGTTGTGATTTCCACTCCACTGCCATTCAAGATTTGCGTCTTCAAAAGCCCTT
This sequence comes from uncultured Collinsella sp., assembly GCA_963613915.1. Taxonomy (GTDB): domain Bacteria; phylum Spirochaetota; class Spirochaetia; order Treponematales; family Treponemataceae; genus Treponema_D. Next base: position 15,891 of record CAVEBK010000046.1, on the reverse strand, counting down.
ATCTGCCGGGCAGGAATTTTATAATAATTTCTTCCAAATAAAAATTTTGGAGAACAAAATCTTTTAACAGGATTTCCCGGAAAAACACCCGTCTTAACGGAAGTTCCCATAAGAGGCCAGTCGCAGCTCCAGCGCACAGGCTCAAGATGAACAATGCGTCCGAAAATTCCTCTTTCCTGAAAATGAATAAACCAGCTTTCACCAGCAGGCGTTTCTACAAGTGCTCCCTGATGTGGTCCGTTAATTTCTGATTTTCCTTCTTCCAGAACTATTCTTTCTTCCCATGGCCCATAAATTGATTTTGAACGTAAAACAGTCTGCCAGCCGTCTGTTACTCCGCCAGCAGGAGCAAAAATATAATAAAAACCATGTCTTTTATAAACTTTTGGGCCTTCGATTGTCGGCTGAGTTTTTGTTCCGTCAAAAATTATCTGGTCGTTATCTTCGCAAAAACTGCGTTCATAATCATATTTTAATAAACCAAGTTTACTGTTAAATCCACAGCGGCTTTTTGCATAAGCATGAATTATATATGCCTGTCCGTCATCATCCCAAAAAAGAAAAGGATCAATAAATCCTCTTGCTTCGTAAATTAATCTGAGCGGAGTCCAGTCCCCGAGAATATTGTCTGTTTCCGAAACAAAAATTCCTTCATCGGGAAAAGCAACAACAATGTAATAAATTCCATTATGATACGAAAAAGACGGTGCCCAGATTCCCTGTGCATTTTGAGGAAAGCCATAGCGGGCAACAGGAATATTTTCTGCAGCGTAGTTTACAAGTTTCCAGTTTACAAGATTTTTAGAAGCGAGAATCGGCAGTCCCGGAGTAAAATTAAAACTCGAGGCAACCATAAAAAATTCATTCCCAACGCGAATTACATCCGGGTCTGAATAGTCGCATAAAATAATCGGATTCGTATACATTTTAAACCCATTCTAGCACAGTTTATGTATTAAATCGAATTTCGGCCAGTGTTTTTATTTCGTTCAGTTTTTTTTCAATTAATGCAAACAAATCAGGTCGGACATTTTTTAAGGACTGAATATATCTAAACATTTCGTAAAAAGTTTCTTTGTATTTTTTTTGTGCAAGTTTTTTTAACGTTGCAGGAATTGCACGAACGTATTTTTTTTCGTCTGCAGAATGATTTTTACAAAGATTGAATAATTCAAAAAGTTCTTCCTGCTTTGTCTGGCACAAACATTTTTCTAGAACGGAAAGAGTTTTTTCAAGTTCTTCATTTGAATAATTTTCAAAGCCTTCGTTCAAATTCAATAAAAAATTATCCGTATTTAAAAACCTGATTTTTTTAGAATTTTTTGAATCAAACGGCAAAACAGCAAATTCATCTTCAATTTTAAAATTTTCTTCTATTCTGCATGAACAAAAACGGCGTTTTAATGTCATTAAAATCTTTTTTTCGAGAACGATTCTGTCTATTTTCTGTTCGCAGTCTGAGTGTGATTTTTTTTGCGTATTAATTACAAGAATAAATTCAATATCGGAATTTACGCGGCAGTTGCTCTGTTTTCCACCGCGGTAGGTTGTGTAAGTGCTTGTTACAATCGAAACATAACCTTTAGAAAGACAAATCCGTTTCATTTCTTCAAAAGGAATAATTCCGTCGGAACTGTAGCTTATAAAAATAAAATGAGCTTTTATGTTTTTTATTAATTCTTCAAAAGCACTAATTGCAGACTGTTTATAGCAATAGGCTGAACGCGTGTTTACCCAGTCGCTTCTGATTCCTGCCTTGTTTTTTAAAACTCCGCTTTCGTCTAATTCAAGCGGTTCAGGAATTTTGTCCCAGCGCACAATCGTATTTAAAATATGATAATTGCTTCCGTATTGATGCTGGTTGTACGGCGGATCAAGATAAACAATATCCATTTCCGGCAGAATTTTTACAAGTTTATTCGCGTCTTCGTTAAAAACATGAACCGGCGCTTTTGAATCAATCAAAACAGGTTCATTAAGTTGAATTGGCGAAAGAATTCTCTTAAGGGCATCTTTTCCGTGACCGCCAAATTCTTTATGAAAAGCCTTAAAAACTCCATTTGTATTTGTGTGGGTTGCAGCTTCGTACAAAAGATTTGCCGTTAAAATAAAAAATGCCCGTCTTTTTGATTCTAAAGTTGAATTTGCAGGAAATTCTTTTTCAATATAATTGCGGATTTTATCTATTGCAAGTGCATTCTGTCTTGTATAAAAAAGACGTTCCTTTGTGTAGTCGGCCTTTAAAATATCGTCGGAGTGTGGCGCATAGAATTTTGCAATGTACTGTTCGCTTTCCTGTGGTTCTGCAAGTGAATTTATTTTTTTCAGCAAAGATAAAAATTCCTGCCGTGAACCAAAGATTTTTTCTATATCTTTGCGGTCTGTCTTTACAAAACCTTCGGCAATAACCGTAGCGTAGGCTTCCCAATCATTGCAAAAAACTTCAAATCCAAGACTTTTTGCAAAACGGCTCACAACGCCACTACCACAAAAGAGATCTGCAAACTTTAAACCGTCTTTTAATTCAATTCCAGTCTGTTCAATTGCCTTAAAAATCAAAAAAAGAAGTTTTCGCTTGTTGCCAATGTAAGCAATAATCTGTTTTGTAAGGTAGTCCGCCTCAAAGTCCATTCGCAAATTTTATCAAAAAAATTTATCTTGTGCTATTGCGCTGTGTCTGACAGTTATTTTGTCCACAGAGCAAATTCTTCATCGGTTGCAAGAACTTTGTGAGTTCCTTCAACTAAATGAACAGTTCCCTTTGTGTAGTCAACTCCACTGCGTTTGTGGTTATATGCTTCTACAACGCGGTTCTTTTCAACTGCAGGGTTTGGACGAGGAATTGCAGAAAGAAGACTCTTTGTATAAGGATGAATCGGCCTTGCAAAAATTTCGTCTGTTGTTCCAGTTTCTAGCAGATGACCAAGATGAAGAATTCCGATTCTGTCAGAAATATACTTTACCATACTCAAGTCGTGAGCAATAAAGAGATAGGCACAGCCCGTTTCTTCCTGAATGTCTTTCATCATATTAACAACCTGCGCCTGAATAGAAACATCAAGGGCAGAAATACATTCGTCGGCAATAACAAGTTTTGGATTCATTATAAGAGCACGGGCAATTCCTACGCGCTGCCTCTGACCACCGGAAAACTGATGCGGATAACGTTCAATGTGTTCCGGCGCAAGACCAACTTTTCTTAAAATGCGCTGAATTTTTTCTTCGCGTTCTTTTCTGGTTGAATAAAGATGATGAATATCCAGCCCTTCTCCAATAATTTCTCCAACCTTTTTGCGTGGATTTAAGCACGCCATCGGATCCTGAAAAATCATCTGCATGTTTGTGCGTAAATATTCACGGTTTTCTGAATTCAACCTGCCGGAAATATCATGACCGTCAAATTCAATTTTGCCGGCTGTCGGATTATAAAGACGGATTATGCTGCGGCCAATTGTAGATTTTCCACTTCCACTTTCGCCGACAAGACCGTAAGTTTCTCCAGGAAAAATTTCAAAAGAAACATTATCAACAGCTTTTACAGTAAATTTTGAAGAAATTTTAAAATACTGCTTTAAGTTTTCAACTTTTAAGAGAGGTTTACGGTTTTCTGTGTTTGTAAGGTTTAGTTTATCTTCCATTTGCATTCGCCTCTTCTTTCATTCGTTCAATTCTTTCTTTTAATTCTGCCGGTAATTCAACTTTTGGAGCATCCGGATGCAAAAGCCAGGTTGCCGCGCTGTGAGTTTCTGATACTTTAAACATTGGTGGTTCAAGACGATCATCGATATTAAGTGCATAAGCATTTCTTGGAGCAAAAGGATCGCCAGGAAGTTTATGCAGAAGGTTTGGCGGTGAACCAGGAATTGTATAAAGACGTTTTCCGGTAGTGTTAAGGTCTGGCATGGCAGACAAAAGTCCCCAGGTGTATGGATGGCGAGGATCATAGAAAATTTCGTCAGCAGTTCCGCTTTCTACGATTTTTCCCGCATACATTACGTTGATTCTGTCGGCAACCTTTGCAACAACGCCCATGTTATGAGTAATAAAAATTACAGAAAGGTTGCGTTTTTTCTGAATATCTTTAATCAAATCAAGGATTTTTGCCTGAATTGTAACGTCGAGAGCCGTTGTAGGTTCGTCGCAGATTAAAAGTTCAGGGTCGCAGGCAAGCGCAATTGCAATAACGATTCTCTGTCTCATTCCGCCCGAAAGCTGGTGAGGATAGTTTTTCATTCTGTTTTTTGCGTCGTTAATTCCAACTTCGTGCAGAAGTTTAAGAACTTTCTGATAAGCCTGTGCTTTTGGCATGTTATAGTGGTAAATCATTCCTTCGGCAATCTGTTTTCCGATATTCATTGTCGGATCGAGAGATGTCATTGGATCCTGAAAAACCATTGCAATATTCTTTCCGTTAATGTTACGGCGAATGTCGCTTGTTTTCATGTTAAGAATGTCGTAAATTCTGTGAGTTACGTTGTCCGGCTCAAGGCAGTTGTAAATAATCGAACCGGAATTAACAATCGCATTCTTTGCAAGAATTCCCATAACAGTTTTTGTTGTTACAGACTTTCCTGATCCAGATTCTCCGACGATTGCAAGTGTTTCGCCACGTTTTAATTCAAAATTAACGCCACGAATCGCATTTACGATTCCCGCAGTTGTTTTAAAAGAAATCGAAAGATCTTTTACAGTAAGGATTGTATCTTCATTTTGAATTTCGCTCATATCACTGCTCCTTAAATTTCGGGTCGAGTGCTTCGCGCAGACCGTCAGCAAGAATGTTAAAACTAAGCATAAGAAGCGCAAGAACTACAATCGGTGGAATAATCTGATACGGATGAGTTGTAAAACTGTTGAATGCATCGCTGATAAGAGAACCAAGCGAACACTGAGGAACAGGAATTCCAAGTCCTACAAAGCTTAAAAAAGCTTCCGTAAAAATCGCAGTCGGAATAGAAAACATCGTCTGTGTAATAATCTGTCCGTTAATGTTAGGCAGAATTTCGTGAAGAATAATCGAAAAATCTTTTGCACCAAGAGTTTTAGAAGCAAGAACAAATTCACGCTCTTTAAGGTTCAGCATTTCGGCACGGGCAATTCTCGACATTCCGATCCACTCAGTTATCATGAGTGCAAAAATAATTGTCGCAATTCCAGGTTTTAAAATCAGCATTAAAAGAGTAACAATTACGAGCCGCGGGATTCCGTTTACAATTTCAGCAAAACGCTGCATTACCGAATCAACCATTCCGCCAAAATATCCTGAAATAAGACCAAAGCCAAGACCAATAATCATATCAATCAAAACGGCAACAATCGAAATATAAAGCGAAACTCTCGTTCCCATCCATGTGCGGGTCCAGATGTCGCGGCCAAGAACGTCAGAACCAAAAAAGTAGTAAACGTCTTTATCGTTGTTTTTTTCGTAAAGGTTTATCTCGCGTGAACCAGAAGTTGTACGCATTTTTTCTGTTCCGTCAAAAATCCCGATTTTTTCTAATCCGGGAACACGCGGAGCATAGTTTTTCTGTTCAAGATTCTGCTCAGAATATGTATATCTGTTAATGTGAGGACCAGCAAAAGCAAAAAACATAATCAGAATAATTGCAATCGAAGCCAAAACCGCACCTTTGTTAGAAAAAAAGCGGATTCTGACTTCTTTCCAGTAACTTACACTCGCAAAGTTCTGATCAACATTCACAGAATCTTTATTCTTTTTTAATTCAAAATCACCGGGAAGAAATTCAATTGAACTTAAATCTTCGCAATTCATAGTTTCGTTATTACTCATTTACAGCTCCAGAAAGACGGATTCGAGGATCAATTACTCCGTAGAGAATATCAACAACAAGCATAATTCCAATGTAAAGCGCGCTGTAAATAAAGGCCAGGGAAATTACAACGTTATAATCATTAGACTGAATTGCAGTAACCAGGAGTGAACCAACTCCAGGAATCGCAAAAATCTTTTCAACAACAAGTGAACCAGTCATTAAATCAACAATTAACGGAGCCAAAACAGTAATGATTGGAATAAGTGTATTGCGCAGAGCATGGCGTAAAATCAATCTCCAGCCGTAAATTCCTTTGCTTTCGGCAAGCTGAATATATTCAGAACCAAGAGCTTCGAGCATTTCCGTGCGTGTAAAACGTGCAATCGACGCCATTGTAAACATACTCAGCGAAATACTCGGCAGCACGCTCGAAAAATAAGGCGACTGAGTCGTAAAAAGCATTGGAAAAATCTTCCACTTAAAACCAAACTGATAGCTCAATGCAAGCGCAAAAACATAACTTGGAACAGAAACACCAATTACAGAAATTACAGTAGAGAGAGTATCAAGCCACGTTCTGTGTTTTAAAGCTGCAACAATTCCAAGAATCATTCCAACAAGAGCACCTAAAAAAACAGCCTGAAAACCAATTCTGCCGGAAACAGGCAGACGCTGCAGGATAAGTGTCGAAATCGGAGTATTTTTAGAAATATTGTAACTAACTCCAAAATCACCACGGAACATATTTCCAACATATTTAAAGAACTGAACAAAAACAGGTTTATCCAGTCCGTATTTTGCATACAAAGCGGCTTTTTGATCAGCCGTAAGTTTTTCATCGTTAAAAGGAGAACCTGGCATAAGCTGCAGAAGAACAAAAAGAACAAGCGTAATTGCCAGAAGAGTAAATAAAGAAATTAAAATTCGTTTAAGGATGTATTTTTTCAAAATATTAATTCCAAAAATGGATTTCTACATACCAGACAAAAAAATCAGAAATCCACAAATACAAGTGTAATTTTTTTATAGTTTTTGGGCGCATTCAGCGCAAACGGTGATTGAGCCTGTCGAAATCACCAGTAAAGAACACCAGCGTTAGCTCAACAGACTCAATTTTCTTCAAAAAATTTATTTTGTTGCGTTCTTGTAAACTCTGTTAAGTGCAACCGGGTGGAATTCAATTCCCTTAACGTTAGACTTAACCATACAAGCATCAGCCTGCTGATACAAAGGAATAATTACAGCATCTTCAAGAACGAGCTTTTCAGCAGCCTTGAGTGTTTCCCATCTTTCAGCTGGTTTCTGAGCATATTTTCCAGTTACGCAAGATTCAATCAAAGCATCGTAAGCAGGGCTAGACCACAAACCGTAGTTGTTAGAATTGTTTGTAACCCACATTCCAAGATATGTCATAGGATCAGCATAGTCCGGACCCCATCTTGTAAGTGCAAATTCAAAATTTCCGTCCTGCATATCAAATACACGCTGCTTTTTAGGTTCAACGCGAAGGTTTACAGTAAGACCTGGGAGAGCTTTTTCAAGCTGTTCCTTAACAACAGCTGCAACATTCTGCTGAACAGTTGTATCATCAACAATCATTTCAAAAGTGAAAGTATCTTTTCCAAGTTCTTTCTTTGCAGCATTGTAATATTCAGTTGCTTTAGCAAGGTCAGAATCACAGAGTTCAGGGAATTCTTTCTGAGTTGTAATAAAGTCTTTTCCTTCAGAATTGTAAGCAAATTCTGCTGGAACTGGAGTATAGGCAGCCATAGAACCATCTTTTACAACGTTTTTAACGATTGATTCACGGTTTACAGCATAAGAAAGAGCCTTTCTTAAGTTAAGGTTTTTAAGGTCATCAATTTTCTGCATCATTGGAGAAATGTACCAGAGGTAGCCTGCACCAATTGATCTGAATTCAGGATCATCTTTTACCTGGTCAACCTGGTCACCAGAAAGCTTAACAATGTCGAGACTTCCGTTCTGATAAGCCATCAAAGACTGCTGGCTGTCCTTAAGAACCTGGTAGTTCAAACCATCAAGCTTTACGCGAGCAGCATCCCAGTATTTGTCATTCTTTTTAAGAGAGAAAGCAAGAGCAGCCGGCTGATAGTCAGTCATGATAAATGCACCGTTCGAAAGAACTGTGTCTGCACTTGTACCAAATTTGTCGCCAACAGATTCATAGAATTTGCGGTTTACAGGATAGAATGTCGGGAAGTAAAGGATTGAATCAAAGTAAGAAACTGGAACTTCAAGCTGAACTTCGAGAGTTTTTTCGTCAACTGCTTTAATTCCGAGAGCATCTAAAGGAAGTTCACCTGCAATAACTTTTGCAGCATTTTTTACCTGACCAATGTCAGAAAGCATGTATGAATATTCAGAAGCAACTTTTGGATCAACAGCACGCTGCCAGCCAAAAACAAAGTCGTCAGCTGTTACAGGATCACCGTTAGACCAGAAAGCATCGTCACGCAATTTAAAAGTATAAGTTAAACCGTCTGAAGAAACTGTTTCTTCTGCACAAAGTGCATCAATAGTAGAACCGTCTCCAGCCATCTGTTTAAGACCGTCTGTGTAGTTAGCGATAACTTCAAAAGAAGTTCCGTCAACAGCCTGCTGTGGGTCGAGGGAAGCAACCTCAACTTCAATCATTACATTGAGAACATTGCTTTTTGCAGTTTTATTTCCACCGCAAGAAACAAGACCCAAAGTCAAAGACGCAGCTACACCAATTGCAGCGCATTTTAACAAAGATTTCATCTTTGCACCTCCGTGTTTTTTTTTCACGTAAAAATTAAAAAAAAAGGCTGACCCCGTAAAAATAGTGCCAGCCGTCTCTGCCTAGACAAAAAATTATAAAAAATTTGTAAAATTTGTTCAATAAAATAGAAAAAAAGATTTTGTTTTATAAAGGGGAAAGCCTTCCCCCCCCCGCTCCAACCACGCTGCGCGTGTTTTCCGCTTCCTAGGGAGCGGCGGCTGAAAGCCGCAAAAACAGTCCAGTGGACTGTTTTTAGCGAGTCTCCGAGAAGCTATGCTTCGAAGGTCGCCTACGGGGGCCCGCCCCCGTAACGCCCCCAACCACGATTTCAACAGTTTCTAAAACAAATCCAGAGTGCTGTCGAGATAAATCTTTTCCCTCACATTCAGCTGGAACTCAGGCTTAGTCATGTAATATAAAAGAAATTCCAGAATCAGCGCGCTGCCAAGGCTCCGACCTTCAATCTTAAAATTGGAAAATCCCATCGGTGCATATTTTGTCTGGATTTCTTCTATATTTATGAACATTGGATTCTTCATCGCTTTAGAAAAAACATAACCTTCGCTTCCGCCCGGAGAATTACAGATATGGTCAGGAACATTTTCTCCAAGGTTTTTACGGCTCACATTTTCATAGCAGGCTTTACGCTCAGTGCAGCCAGGAAAGCAGCATTCGTTGCATAAAAATTCAACCTTGTCTTTCTGCTCCTGAGTAAGATTAGAAAGAGAGTCAAACATTTTGTTCAATCTAAAATCTGGAACAACAAAACTAAAATCCCTGCGGTTCAATTCTTCTTCAAATTCTGCAAAATCCGTTATTACTTTCGTAGTTGAAGAAACAAAATAAAAGTCAGGATATTTTTCTTTAAGATATTCAAGCAAAAGTTCAGAGTGAACGATAATTCCATTTTTAACGTCACAATCTGTATTCTGGAACATCTGGCAGAGCGCATTGCATTTTCTGTCAGCAAGATGTTCAGGCCTTAAAAGCGAATTAGAAAAAGTAAGACGCGCAGAAATTCCATATTCTTTAAGTAAAGCAAAAACTTCTTTCGCATTGTTACCGCCAAAACCAGCCCGACCGCCGCCCCAGACACAGTCACAAGGCGCACCATAAATAGAACCGATTTTGCACCAGTCATAAAAATATTCGCGATGCGTATAAAAAAGCGGCAGAAACGCAGAGTAAAAATCAAAAAATTCAAAAAGCCCGGGAAGATGGTAATAAACGGTAGAGTTTTTCATTGTGCTAAAACAGGAACATTATTTCTGTAAGATGGAAATTTATTTCCCGTAAAAATCACTTCCACCAAAATCCTTCCAGGTCTGGTACATAGAAATGTAATTTTCCTTGATAAACTTCTTTATTGAGGTAATTTCTGAATCTGTTAAATCACCTCTCTTTTTCATAACACTTGTTCCATCTGCCTTTACAAAAAATTTTGCAGAATCGTATTCGCTCAGATGTCTGTCACTTGCATGTACATGCATGGCCTCAACTATGCATTGAGAAGTAAAATACAGATAGTGATTTGCAACCTTATCACGAAAATATTTAGGCATCAGATTCCTTTAAAAACTGCAAATTCTTATTTGCTAAGTCGAGTACAATTTTTTGCTCGATTTCGTCCATATTTGTTTCTATTATTTCCTGTTGAAAATTTATAACCATTGCACAGTCAGGATGTTCAAGGTTTAGAATTCTAATAAAATTGCCTTCCTGTTTTGTGAATGCATAACCAGAAACAATAATGTCTGCTTTTTCTGCTATTTCTTTTAATTCATTTTCAGGCATATTCTATTTTTACCTCTTTTATCGGAGAAAGAAATTTATTTTTGTCCATATACAAATTATCAAGGACCGGGCGTAAATCAATATATTCTTCTATTTCTTTCTGTCTGTTTTTATATTTTGCCATTACTTCGATATATCCGTTATCCCAAAGCAGAATCTTCGTGTATTTTTCAAGATTATTACAGGTTCGAAATGTCAGTTTTTTTCCACCAAAAGAGAAGGTAGTATAGTTATCAAAACTGCTTAAAATCGCTGTAGATGATTTTTTCATAATTTCATTGTATCACAGATAAAAACTTTTCCACATAAAAAACGCCCGCCACCTTTCAGTCTATAAAACCAAAGATGACGGGCGCTTTGTTTTTGATGCTTTTTTCAGGCAAGTCTAAAAAACTTATTTGTAAAGTTCAATAAGTTTCTGCAAGTGAACAAATCTTGCTTTTGCTGCTTCTTCGTTTCTGTCGAACAGAACTTTTGCACGTTCAGGGAACTTGCGTGTAAGTGAAGAATAGCGTGTTTCGTTGTTAAGGAATGCCTGGTAAGTTCCGTCGCCTTCTTTAGAAGTAAGTGTGAACGGATTCTTTCCTTCTGCCTTGAGAGCCGGGTTAAAGCTGAAGAGGTTCCAGTATCCGGCCTTTACAGCAGCCTTCATTTCGTCCTGGCAGTGGTTCATTCCGCCCTTAACACCATGGAGTTCGCAAGGAGCGTATCCGATGATAAGAGAAGGACCGTTGTAAGCTTCTGCTTCTTTAATTGCCTTGAGAGCCTGTGCAGGGTTAGCGCCGAGTGCAATCTGTGCAACGTAAACGTAACCGTAGCTCATTGCAATTTCAGAAAGCGACTTTTTGCCAACTTCCTTACCGGCTGCAGCAAACTGACATACTTCACCAATGTTAGAAGCCTTAGAAGCCTGTCCGCCTGTATTTGAGTACATTTCTGTATCGAATACCATAACGTTGATATTTTCTCCGGAAGCAAGAACGTGATCCAGACCGCCGAAACCAATATCGTAAGCCCAACCGTCTCCACCAAAAATCCATACAGATTTCTTTGAGAGATAGTCTTTCTTTTCAAGGATTTCTTTAGAAGTGTCGCAGCCGCAGGCTTCGAGTTCTTTTACAAGAGCATCTGTTGCAGGAGCATTTGCGATTGTGTCGTTCTTTGTTTCAAGATATTTAGCAATTGCTCCCTTAAGAGCAGCATTGTCAGTCTTAGATTCAACTTCTTCAAGTTTAGAAATCAGGCTGTCGCGGATAAATTTCTGTCCGGCATACATACCAAGACCGTGTTCAGCGTTGTCTTCAAAGAGAGAGTTAGCCCATGCAGGACCTTTCTTTGAATCCTTGTTGATTGTGTAAGGAGCTGTTGCAGCAGGTCCACCCCAGATTGAAGAACAGCCGGTAGCATTAGAAATGTACATGTGTTCGCCAAAGAGCTGAGTAATAAGACGAGCGTAAGAAGTTTCTGCACAGCCTGCACAAGAACCAGAGAATTCAAGCAATGGCTGGTTGTACTGAGAAGTCATTGGTGAAAGTGGCAATGTGTCAACTTCCGGCTTCTTAGAAACGTTAGCAACAAGGTAATCCCACTGGCCCTGGTTAGCAACGAGGCTTTCCTGTGGAACCATTGTAAGAGACTTAGTAGGACAAACTGTTGTACATTCTCCACAACCCATACAGTCGAGAGGAGAAACAGACAAGGTATATTTGTACTGAGAAAGTTTTGGATTCTTTACAGCAAGTGTCTTTGCTCCGAGAGATTCAACCTTTGCAGCTTCGTCGCCAGAAAGAAGGTACGGGCGCAATGTTGCGTGTGAGCAGACAAAAGCACAAGAGTTACACTGAACACAGGTTTCAGCGTTCCATGCAGGAACCATAACTGCAGTTCCGCGTTTTTCGTAAGCAGAAGCACCAAGTTCAAACTGACCGTCAGGATTGTCTTTGAATGCAGAAACAGGAAGGTTGTCTCCGTCCATAAGTCCGATTGGGTTCATGAGCTTTTCAACCATTGCAACTGTCTTTGCTTCGCCCTTAAGAGCCGGTTTTGGAGCATCAGCAGCTGGATTTGCCCAGGAAGCAGGAATTTTTACTTCGTGCAAAGCACCTGCACCCTGATCAATTGCCTGGCAGTTCATGTCTACAACGTCCTGGCCTTTCTTAGAGAACTTAGCAACAACCTTTTCCTTCATATATTTGATTGCTTCTTCAGAAGGAAGAACGTTTGCAAGCTTAAAGAATGCAGACTGGAGAACAGTAGAAGTGCGTTTTCCAAGACCAATCTTTGTTGCAATGTCTACAGCATCAACTGTGTAAACTTTAATGTTGTTGTCGTAAATATATTTTTTAGATTCAGCAGGAAGATGCTTGTCCAATTCTTCGTCTGACCACTGGCAGTTAATAAGGAAGATTCCTCCCTTCTTAACGTCCTGAACCATCTTGTAGCCTTTTACGATGTAAGACTGGTTGTGGCAGGCAACAAAGTCAGCCTGGTTAATGTAGTAAGGAGACTTGATTGGATGATCACCAAAGCGCAGGTGAGAAATTGTAATACCGCCTGTCTTTTTAGAGTCGTACTGGAAGTAAGCCTGAATAAATTTGTCTGTGTGGTCACCGATGATTTTTGTTGAATCTTTGTTAGCACCAACAGTACCGTCACCACCGATTCCCCAGAATTTACATTCAACAGTTCCTTCAGCAGATGTGATTGGAGCCGGTTTTACTTCTGGAAGAGAAAGGTTTGTAACATCATCAACAATTCCGATTGTAAAGCGTGCTTTTGGCTCTGCCTTTTCGAGTTCCTTGTAAACAGCAAATACTGAGCTTGGTGGTGTGTCTTTTGAACCAAGACCGTAGCGTCCGCCAGTAAGAACAACGTCGTTCAGGCCAGCTTCGCGCAAAGTTGCGGCAACATCAAGGTAGAGAGGTTCTCCGAGAGAGCCTGGTTCCTTTGTTCTGTCGAGAACAGCAACTTTCTTTGCAGTTTTTGGAAGTTTTTCGAGGAATTTAGCAGAAACCCAAGGTCTGTAAAGGTGAACTTTAATAAGACCAACTTTTTCGCCGTTCTTTCCGAGGTAATCAATAACTTCTTCAGCAACGTCGCAGATAGAGCCCATTGCAACGATTACGCGGTCAGCGTCTGGAGCACCGTAGTAGTCAAAAAGACCGTAGTGAGTTCCGAGCTTTTCGTTGATTTTGTTGATGTATTTTTCAACGATTGCAGGAAGAGCGTCATAAGTAGAGTTGCATGCTTCGCGATGCTGGAAGAAAACGTCGCCATTTTCGTGAGAACCGCGCATTGCAGGATGTTCAGGATTAAGAGCATGGTCACGGAAAGCCTTAACAGCGTCCATGTTGAGCATTTCTTTAAGGTCAGCATAATCCCAAAGTTCAATCTTCTGGATTTCGTGAGAAGTGCGGAAACCATCAAAGAAGTTGATGAATGCAACTTTTCCTTCGATAGCAGCAAGGTGAGCAACAGGAGCTAAGTCCATAACTTCCTGAGGATTAGATTCAGCAAGCATTGCAGCACCAGTCTGACGGCAGGCATAAACGTCTGAGTGGTCACCAAAGATGTTCAAAGACTGAGTAGCAACACAGCGTGCAGCAACGTGGAAAACACAAGGAAGCTGCTCAGCAGCAATTTTGTACATGTTCGGGATCATCAGAAGAAGACCCTGAGAAGCTGTAAATGTTGTTGTCAAAGCACCAGATGCCAAAGATCCGTGAACTGTGCCGGCAGCACCAGCTTCAGATTCCATTTCGATTACTTTTACTTTTTCACCGAAAACATTTTTCTGGCCGTTTGCAGACCAGTTGTCAACCCAGTCAGCCATTGGAGATGACGGGGTAATAGGATAAATACCAGCTACCTCAGTAAATGCATACGCAACATGAGCTGCAGCCTGGTTTCCGTCCATCGACTGTTTCTTTCTGGACATATTGTCCTCCTAATTTAACTGTGATTTTTGTCAAATAGAAGCAGAAAAGTTAATTCTGAAATTTATATTGAGGCTATTTTACATCGTGATTTGGAATGTTTCAACAAACCGCAAAAATTTAAATTTATCGCACCGGTTGAGCTTCTCAAAATCAAGAGATTATCTCTGATAATTGTTTCACACATTTTGAAAATAGCCTCAAAGGGGAAAGCCTTCCCCTCGCTCCAGCCAGCCAGCCGTCTTCCGCTACCCTTTCGCCTAGGGGCAAGCCCCTAAAACCCCAGCACGAAACTATCTTAAAAAGTCAGCCTCATCTGATGCCATACAACATTACCATGTGTAGATTTTTCAGATACGCCTTCATCTTCAAAACCAAATTTTGCATAATAATGAACCAGTTTTTCTTTGCAAGTCAGCACAAGCCCTTTTCTCCCCTGCATTTTGCCATTATAAGTATTCTGTGCAGTGTTCTTGAAAATCCATTGTTGAAAGCTGGTAGCTATATATGTGCGATTGCTCTTAATCTGCGGTAATCAGCAACCCATTCACTGCCGTTCCAAAGAGACTCTTTTGTTGAGTCCTCAACTTTTTTTATAATTTCATTCTGCACCTTTTCCGGCATCCTTTCCAAATCGAATGCAAAAAATTGTCTCATCCAATTAGCCAATCCTCTCTCATTGTCTTTCAGCGAAGTTGGTCTTGCATAATCGTATACTTTGTCTATTATAAAATCATTCTGCTTTAGCAATTCAGCAAAATGCTCACTCGTTGGGAAATTAAATCTTGGCTTATATTCATATTCAAACTCACGGCAAACATCTATAAAAGCATTTTCGATTGTAGCAATATTGCCATTTGCACCAAATTCACAAACCAATAATCCATTTGGCTTCAACGCTTTATGGACTTGCTTTAACAAAGCATTATGGTCAGCAATCCAATGAAAAACTGCATTAGAAAAGACCACATCAAACTTCTTCTCAAATGGCAAGGCGAGTGCATCGCAAACCGTAAATTTTATATTTGGATATTGCTCTTTTGCTTTTGTTATCATACTTTCAGAGCTGTCAGCACCAATGATTTCACCTGCAAAATCAGATAATTGTGCGGTAAGTGTTCCTGTCCCACAGCCCAAATCCAAAATACTTTGATTTTTATTTTCAGGCACAAACGCCAAAAGCCCTTTGCCATATTTCGAAACAAAATCATGTTTATTGTCATATAATCCAGCATTCCAGTCGCCCATTTTTTTTTCACTCCAATCAACTTCCAGTTTATCCCGTATAAGCAGCCTGTGCAATGTTTCAGTCTAAAAGCTGCTTAGCCCAGCAACCACCAGCAATCAAATCAACAAGTGCGTTAATGTGAACCTGCATTACATCAATATAAGGCACAGGCAATTCCACGCCTTCAAAAATCAGCGGCAGTTCCGTGCAGCCCAGCACAACAGCCTGCACCTGCTCTTCACGAATAATGCGCTGAGCAATCTCTTTGAACGCATTTTGTGTCGCTGGCATGAACGTGCATGCATTCAATTGTGCAAGCCATCGTAAAATAGAGGTAATAACCAGCAATAATAAACTTTGCCTCTGCGGCAATTTTTTCAATTTCGGTCTGTGACA
>CAVEBK010000045.1:4274-19828 GCA_963613915.1 uncultured Collinsella sp. | reverse complement strand
TTTGTAGTTTTTCTACCAGATTTTCATTACATGCTGCATTAAAAGGCTTACGGCTTTCCCACAAAAACCACCACTAATTGAAAAATGCTAAAAAAATCAATATTATGAACGAATGGACTTACTCAAAAAACTTAGTGAACTGGATGCCCGTTACGAAGAAGTAACTAAAATGGTACAGGATCCGGAACTTGTAAAAGATCAGAAAAAATATAAAGACGTTATGCGTGAACATGGTCATTTGACTGACGTTCTTGAAGTTGGTAATGAATACAGAAAATGCCTTTCGGGTATTGAAGACGCTAAAATGATGATTACGGCCGAAGACGATGCTGATATGAAGGAAATGGCCAGAGAAGAAATGAAGGAGCTTGAAGAAAAAGTTCCTCAGTTAGAAGAACAGATTAAATTAAAACTGATTCCGCCTGATCCTCTCGACGAAAAAAACATTATTCTGGAAATCCGCTCTGCTGCTGGTGGCGACGAAGCTTCGCTTTTTGTCCGCGATATGTGGGAAATGTACTGTCATCTTTGTGAACGCAAGGGCTGGAAATACGAAAACCTCGAAGCTCAGGAAACCGAAGTTGGCGGTTTCAACAAGATTGTTACTCAGATTCAGGGAAAATTTGTTTACGGGACTCTCCGCTGGGAATCCGGGGTTCACCGCGTACAGCGTGTTCCTCAGACTGAATCTCAGGGAAGGCTGCAGACTTCGACTGTTACTGTTGCTGTTTTGCCGGAAGCTGAAGAAGCCGACGTAAAAATCAATCCGGGTGATGTCCGCGTTGATGTAATGCGTGCCGGTGGTCCTGGAGGTCAGTGTGTAAATACTACTGACTCTGCTGTTCGCCTTACTCATATTCCGACTGGAATTGTTGTAATTCAGCAGGATCAGAAATCTCAGATTAAAAATAAAGAAAAAGCGTGGGAAGTTCTGCGTGCCCGTCTTTTTGATTTTGAACAGTCAAAACTCGATGCCGAACGTTCTGCTGCCCGTAAAAGCATGGTTGGTAACGGCGATCGTTCAGAAAAAATCCGTACCTACAACTATCCTCAGGATCGTGTAACTGACCACAGAATTAACCTTTCGCTCCACAACCTGCCGGGATTTATGATGGGCAACATGGACGAAATGCTCGATGCCTTAAACGTTTACGCAAAAGAAGAACAGTTTAAGGAACTTGAAGCCTGAAATTTTGACAGTTCAGCAGGCAAAAAAAACAGGTAACTCTTTACTTACTCACTCCCCGACTGCAGAACTCGACGTTTCTGTGATTCTGCAGTCAATTACGGGATTTTCTAAAACCCAGCTGCTTTTAAACCGCGATTTTGAATTAAGTACAGAACAGGAAGAAAAGTTTTTGTCTGATATAAAAAAAAGGCAGACAGGACTCCCTGTTGCTTACATTACGCAGAAAAAAGAATTCTACGGTTTTAACTTTTTTGTAAATCCCGATGTTTTGAT
The DNA here is from genome assembly GCA_963613915.1 of uncultured Collinsella sp. Classification (GTDB taxonomy): domain Bacteria; phylum Spirochaetota; class Spirochaetia; order Treponematales; family Treponemataceae; genus Treponema_D. The sequence goes on along the minus strand of CAVEBK010000045.1, from coordinate 18,366 downwards.
TCCAAAACCGGATACGGAACTTTTAGTTGACCAGGCATTAAACGCACTTGCCGTTCTTTATCAGAAAATCGAAAACGCAGACGGAACCATAAAAAAAATTCCTGAAATTTGTGATATGTGCTCAGGGAGCGGCTGTGTCGGAATTTCTGTGTTAAAGGCTCTGGCAGAAAACGACGGAATAAGCGTGAACAATCTTCCAAAACTGACCTTTGTTGATATTTCTAAAAAAGCCCTCGACATTACTCAAAAAAATGCAGAAAACCTGCTCGGCAATGGAGAAAAGTTTAAGGATTTAGAAAAATTAAAGTCGCCCCTTTCTAAGGTCAGGATTTTACAGTCAAATTTGTTTGAAAACGTTCCTTTTAGTTTTGACATGATAATTACAAATCCGCCGTATGTTCCGCACGAAGAAGCTGTTGAACTTTTAACAGACGGCCGCAGCGAACCTTTGCTTGCCTTAGACGGGGACGTTAACGTTAATGGTGAATACGCAGGAACTAAAGACGGTCTGGCATTGATTAAACGGCTTGTTCCTCAATGTTACGAAAAATTAGTGCGTGGCGGACTTTTGTTAATGGAAACAGGTGAATACAACGCCGAAAAAACTGCAGAACTTTTTATAAAGACAGGCTTTAAAAACGTACGCATAGAAAAAGACCTTAACGACATGCTGCGCAATGTCTGCGGCGAAAAGATTTAAACAAAATCAGCGCGTTGCTTTAATAAATCTATTTCTGAGCAAGTTAAGGGACGGTAAGTTCCGCTTTTTAAGGATTCGTCTAAGCTTAAACCCGCCATTTTTATTCTTTTTAAGTAGATTACTTCGTTGCCGAGTGCACGAAAGATTCTTTTTACTTCGTGGAATTTTCCTTCCGTTAAGGTTATGTTGCAGCTGTCTTCTGTTAACCAGTTTATAACTGCACAGCCGCTCATCTGCTCCGGTGCCTTTTTTTCGGCCGGCATTAAAAGCCCCTTAAAGGCTGCTTCTGTGTAGATTTTCTGTGCGCCCGGGGTAACGTTCTTTTTTAAGCAGACAAAATAAGTTTTTTCGATTCTGTTTTCCGGGCGGGTTAGAAAGTCAGAAAGCTTGCCGTCGTTGGTAAAAAGCAAAAGCCCGGCAGTGTCTAAATCCAGGCGGCCGATTGTATGCAGTTTTGCGCCTTCTGCACTTACGAGCAGTTCCGGAGGAAAAACGTCGTAAACGGTTGAATGGCTGTCGCTGACCGTTGAACAGACTGTTCCGGGAGCCTTGTTCATGAGAAAGTAAAGTTTTTGTTTTGCAATATGTTTGTTTCTCATATAAAAACGCAATAGGGATAGTAGCCGCGCCAAAGGCGTTGTTCTGACTTTATGGTTGCTGAAAAATATCTATTTGTCGATAATCTGTGCCACGGATGGCACAAAAAGTCTGATGACCGCAAGAAATGCGTAGCATTTGTTGCCTGACAGGATGTCAGAACAATGAAGCCGAAAGGCGGAACGGCGGATAGCCCGACGGCACGAAGTGCCGGATTGCCCTGAAATTTATTCTTCAACAGCCTTTACGCAGAATAATTTTATTCCTTCGCCGGCAAATTTTTGTTTTACGGCCTGGATTATTGCTTTTATGAGCTTTACTTTGTCGTCGTGCACGTAGGTTATTAAAATAAAATTTGTTTCAGGCCAGGTTGTGCTTCCGAGTTTATAACTGTTTTTGCCACGGCCGGTTACGAGTGGAACTGTCGTGTACAATATGTCAGGAATTTTTTCTTCTAATAAGAGAGTAATTTCTTCCTGAACGGATTGATTCGCTATTATTTCGCATCGTGTCATTGTTTTTTCCTATTCCGTTAAATATCGAATTTCCCCAGCTACGGCTATTTGATGTTTTACTCAAAATATATTCAATATTTACACATTACTAAAAATTCAATACCACTTACTTTCCTATTCCGTTAAGAGAACTTCGATCCGGCTCTTTTCGTGCTTTTTTTCTTTCATTACTAAAGAATACAAAACCGGAATAAAAAAGAGTGTTACAAAGGTTGAAGACGTTAATCCGCCGACAACCGCAACTGCAATCGGCTGAACCATGGCTGCACTTCCGCTGGAAGCAAAACACATTGGAATCATGCCGAGGATTGTTGTTAACGTTGTCATTAAAACAGGTCGCAGACGGCTGACCCCGGCTTCGAGACAGGCGTCGAGCATTTTGTAGTCGCGGTCAATTAACAGGTTTGTGTAGTCTACAAGAATAATTCCGTTGTTTACTACGATTCCTACAAGCATGATAAGTCCGACTGCACTCGTCATGCTGAATGCCTGCCCCGTAAACTTAAAGATAAATACAACCCCGATAATCAGGAATGGAATTGTCGTTAAGTTGATGATCGGAGCTTTAAAGCTTTCGTAAGTTCCTGCCATTACGCCGAATACAAGCAGAATTGCCATAATTCCAATCATAAGGTAGGTAATTCCCTGGTCCTGGGTGTCTTTCCACGCTCCGTCGTAAACAATCGTAACGCCTTCTGGAATAATAAAGCTTTCTGCAATTCCTTCTTTAATGTCTGCAATTACGTCGGTTGAATTGCGGTCTGTTTTTTTGTCCGCACTGACTGTAACGCGCCGTGTCTGATTTTCGCGCCGGATAGAAACCGGACCAAGTGCTTTTTTTACTTCTGCAAAGTTTGCAACGCTTACCATTCCGCTGCTTCCCTTTACGTAAATCTGTTCAAGGTCGGTAATGCTTTTTCTGTCGTCTTTTGCATAAAGAAGAATTAAATCGTATTCCTTGCCGTTTTCGCGGTAAGTTGTGGCTGTAACTCCGTTTATTGCGTAGTTGATTTCTTTTGCAACTGTAGAAACATCAACTCCAAACGAATAGGCACGCTGTCTGTCTATTACAACCTGAACTTCAGGCAGGCCTTCTTCCGTATCAATGGAAACTTCGCCAATGTCGTAAATATCTTCCATTACGGAGCGCACCTGGGAAGCAATATTAAGGGCAGTTGTAAGGTCGTCTGAACGGACATAGATTTTAAACTCTGAGCCTGTCATCTGCCGTGCAAAGCCCTGGCGGAACGTAAATCTTGCGCCCGGGTAGTCGTTAAAATGACGGCGGAGCTTTTGCTGGATTGTTTCGGAAGTGTCAATCTGTTCTTCTGAATCCGGCAGGTTTATTTGAATTGAACCTTTGTTGGTTGTATTTGAACCGCGGTTACCGGTCCCAACAGAAGTAATTACAGTTGTGTAGCCCTGGATTTCTTCGCTGATGATTTTTTCAAAATCCTTTAAAATTGCAGAAGTTTCGGAAAGTGTAGTTCCGTTTGCAAGTGTTAAATTCAAGGTTACGCTTGAATCAGTTCCGTTATTCATCATATTCACTTTTAAAGTAGGAACTAAAAGAAACGAAATTGCCAGAAGAGAGCAGCAGACAATGACCGTTACAGCGCGATGTTCAAGAGCACACTTTAAGCCGCGTCTGTACTGCTTTGTAAGGAATGTCATTGGAAGTTCAAGCAGTTCGTAGAATTTTGCAAGAGGCTTAAACTTAACTGGTTTTTCTACACGGTTTGTAAGCGGAAGGAATTTTCCAGCAAGGACAGGGACCAGGAAAACTGCAACAAAGAGTGAAGAAACAAGGGCAATTACAACGGTAAAGATAATTCCTTTGAACATCTGCCCCGTCATTCCAAGGTCTTTTATAAAAAAGATGAACGGAAGGAATACACAGATTGTAGTAAGGTTTCCGGAAACAACAGACATAATCATTTCCCGGGAACCAAGGACAGCTGCAATTTTTGGCTTTGCTCCGCGAGTTCTGTAAACATAGATGTTTTCGATCATTACGATTGAAGCATCGACAATCATTCCAACTCCGAGGATAAGGCCTGTTAAAGTCATCATGTTCAATGTAATTCCTGCAAAATTCATTGCAAGAAGCGTAATTATGATTGAAAGCGGAATTGAAATTGCAATAATCATTGTTGACTTAACTGATTTTAAGAACAGAAACAGAATTAAAACCGCAAGCCACAATCCAGAATAAGCCGTGTCGAGCAGAGTGCCGATTGTGTCGCTGATTGATTCTGAGTCGTCAGAAATAATTTCAAGCACAACGTCGCCCGGCATAATTGACTGGATTTCCTTTATTTTTTCGCGGGTTGCCTTTGCAACTGTTACGGTATTTTTGCCGGACTGCTTTGTTACAGAAACATAAACTCCAGGCTGTCCGTTAATAAAAACTTCGCTTGTTTTGTCTTTGTAACCCATGTAAACATCGCCAAGGTCGCCAAGACGGACAACGTAATTATTTATAGTTGTAATAATTGTGTTTTTAACTTCTTCTACGCTTGAAAATTCTCCGGTTGTGCGGATTGTATAATCCTTTAAGCCTTCGTTGATTTTTCCGCCGCCAAGTTCAAGATTCTGTCTGGAAAGGGCCGAAGAAACCGTAGCCATTGTTAATCCATAAGCCGAAAGCCTGTTTTGAGAAATATCTACACGCAGGATTTTTTCGCGTCCACCGCTTACGCTTGCTTCTGCAACCCCGTCAACCTGTTCTAGCAGGTCTACAATCTGATCTTCTGCAATAAGTTTTAAATCGTCGTTTGAACGGTTGCCACGGACTGCAATGCGCATAATTGGCATTGAGTTTGAATCCATCTTCATAATGGAAGGAGTTCCTGCATCGTCCGGAAGATTTCTTGTAACACGGCTTATTTTGTCGCGGATGTCGTTGGTTGCACTTTCGAGGTCAGTTCCATAGTTGAATTCCAGAGAAATTGAAGAAGAACCTTCGGAACTGGTTGAAGTAATGTTTTTTAAGCCGCTGACAGAAACGAGTGAACCTTCGAGAACCTTTGTTACTGTTTTTTCAACAGATTCAGGGCCGGCGTTTGTATAAGTTGTGCGCACGTTGATGTAAGGAGAATCAACATCCGGCATAAGGCTGATTGCAACGTTTTTTAATGTAAAAAGACCAATAATTCCAAGCAACGCAAAAACGATGAGCGTTAAAACCGGGTGGTCAAGAGTTTTTTTAGAAACCGACATATCTGCCCCGCCTGTTAATCAGTGCTTTTTAAAGCATTATCTGCATCTGTTGAATCTCTGTCTTTATTCTTGCTTCCAGACACGCCACCAGTTGCCCTTCCTTCCGTAATATCCTGAACTTTTGAGCCGTCGCCAAGAGAACTCATTCCCTGAATTACAACCCTATCTCCGTCTTTTAAGCCTTCTGTAATCTGAACAAGGCCGTCAACTTCGTTTCCCTTTTTAACCTGAACTTTAGAAACCGTGCTGTCTTCGTTTACAACGTAGGCAAAAAAATCGTCTCCGTTTTGAACTAAAGCATCGCTGTTCATTACAGGATAGCCCGAATAATCCTGGGTATACAGTTTTACCTTTGCAAACATTCCTGCATTGATGCGCTCGTCGTGGCTGTCAAAATTCAGGACAACTTCTTTAGTTCTGCTTGCAGAATCCACAACCGGGCTTACACTCTTTACAGTTGCTCCAAAAACGACTCCCGGGTAGGCTTCCAGACTGACCTGTGCCTTTAAGCCTTTTTTTAGCACAGCAACATAGCGTTCAGGAACGTTAGCAGTAATCTGCAGATTGCTAATGTCGCCGATTATTGCAATTGCGCTGCTGGTTGTTACCTTTGTTCCGTTTTTTAACGGCGTAGAAATTATGCTGCCGGAAATCGGGGCATAAACCGGGCTTGAACGATAGTTTGTTCCAGGTTCGCTCGGGTCAACATAAGCAATTACATCATTCTTTTTTACGCTCGACCCCAAGACAACGGAAGTAGAAATAACTTTTCCTCCCATGTCAGGAAAAACGGATACAGAGTTTTCGCTTTCAACTTCGCCATTTGTGTTTACGTAACCGTGCAGTGTTTGTACTGCAGCCTGCATTGTTTTTACAGAAACCGTAGCACCGCTGCCGCCTCTTCCACCGGCTCCGGGAGGCATTGCACTTCCGCTGGATTTTAAAACGGTATTTGCAAGGACAGCCACTACGGCTACGGCAATAACAGCAAGGGCTGCAACAATCCACGATGTTTTTATCTTTGTCATTTTTTTTCTCCTGTTTATTCCTTTACAAGGCTGCCAATATCAACGCCAAGCGTGTTTTCAAGTTCCATTATGTTTTTTGTAAGCGTCAGGATTTCGCTGTTAAGCGTTACCTGTGCCGTCAAAAGCGTATTGTTTGCGCTTTGCAATGACAGAAGGTCTTTAGTTCCGCGGTTGTAGGCTTCTAAAGTCATGTCATAGGTTTTCTGGGCAAGTTCAACATTTGCCTGCTTATAATTAATCGACGACTGACTCTGTTCAATCGATCTTAAGGCAGAATTAACAGTCCTCATAAAAGTCTTGCGTTCATCATCAAGCTGCAGTTCACAGTCGGCAACGCTGTCTTTTGCTGAATCAACTGCATCGTTTTTTGCAGACCACGGCAAAGCTCCGTCCAGCGGAATAGACGCACTCAACCTTACAGAAGAACTCTTTTTAGCGTCTTTTGCATCGTCAGCACCAACATACCAGCTTCCGTCGCTCCACGAAAGAGAAGCATTCAAGCCTGGAGCAAAGGCAGAAAATCTTTTGTCCAAAACAGTGTTCTTTGCGCTTTCGAGTTTTAATTCAAGATTTTTAATCGAAGAAGATTTGTAGTTTTTAATGTCAACTTCAATTTTTTTAAGATAAAGGCAGTCGTCAAGTGAACCAGTCAATTCAACCCTATCATTAAGCATGAGTCCTAAAACCTGCTTAAAACTGTCCATTGCGTTTCTGTAAGTTGTGCGGGCACTTTCTACAGTAGGAATTTTAGATTTATAGTTAACTTCGGCACTCAATGCATCAACTTCACTCAAACGGCCGGAATTATATTTTGCAAGATTGTTTTCGTACTGAGCCTTTGCAATCGCCAGGTTTTCTTCCTGAAGTTTTATGTTTTCTTTTGAATACAAAAGCTCGTAATAAGATTCGCGGACAGAAAGTTCAATTTTGCGCACAGCGTCTTCAAAAGAAAGTTTGTTCTGCTCATAAGCAATTTTTGCGCCCTGCATTGTCGTGTAAAGATTTGCAGTCAGACTCAAGGAAGCCGTCGCAGATAGTTCAAAAGAAGCACTGTAAGAAGAAGTCTGGTCTCCACTGGTTAAACCGTCAACAGGAATAGTAGAACCCGCTCCAACCGACAATGACGGACTTAAAGAATTCCAGCTGTGATCTTTTGTGCGTTGAGCAGCGTTAAGCGTAATTTTCTGCTGCTGAACCGAAACATTGTTTTCTTTTGCAATTTTTACGGCATCTTCCACAGAAAGCCGGTATTCCCTGCCCTCTTTTTCCTGGGCAAAACCAGAAAATGCAAACAAAGTAAAACAAACAACAGTGAATAAATAAAAAACCGATTTTTTCATAATTTTCCCAAACCGCCCTTATTTTAGCGTCGGTCAAAAATCAGTTCTTTAATAGAAATTAAAATAAAAATAAGAAAAATCTTAATTTTGCAGATAGTTTTCAGCCATTTGGGCGTTCCCTGCCTGGCGGCAGGTCGTGCTATCCGTGGTTCCGCTGCCGCTACATTCCTCCGCTTGCGCTACGGAAGCGCCCTGCGCCCACTACTATCACTAACGCGGGGGGGGGCAGTTTATAAATTCCCCAAATACAAGACATTTGCTTCTTTTACATGCTTTAGCTGCTTATCATTTGTAAAAAAAATATCACAATTACATTCAATACTTGAAGCAAGTTGAAGGGCATCTGCAAGTTTTATTTCAGGGTATTTAACCCTGAGTCGAGCTGCATTTTCTGCAACAGATTCGTTTATATAGCACTTTAGAAAATCAAGTTGAACAATGTAAGTTTTATATTTTCGCACTTGTTCAAAATCATTTCGTAAAAAAGGTTTTGTTAAAAATTCTGCATCAGTAATTGTCGAAGTATAAAATTCACAATCGTTTTCTATACAGTCTGACATAAAGTTCATTACTTTTTTGCAATAAGGTTCCTGACCGCTAACAAGATAAATCAAGGGATTTGTATCTATAAAAATTTTCTTACCCAAGAGTTCTCTCCTCTCTCAATCTTGTCTGATATTCAAGAGCATCTTCATCCTTCCAGGTTTCTTTCATACTTTCAGCAAATTCAGAAAGCGCTGTCTGTCTTTTTTGTTTTCTTGATTCTTTTTCTAAAAATACAGGCGATGATTTCTGTTTTTGAGCAAGGTACTTTATAAAATCATAAGCTTCCTGCTGTGCTGTAAGAGTTAATGTATTATAAACATCCGCAACTACTTTCTGCATTTTTCACCTCCTGTAAAATCATTTGATTATACCATAAAAAAAAAGACCATTGCACAGCCATTATGTACAACGGTCTTTTTTTTACTTAAAGCCAACTAACAGACTCGAACTGTTTACCTGCTCGTTACGAGGGAGCTGCTCTACCAGGTGAGCTAAGTTGGCGAGTGCGTTTATATTATACAAAAAAAATTTTTTAATCAATTAGAGCTAAAATCTTCAACACGGCCCCTCAAAAACTGCGAAGAGTGCTTTTACTGTTTTTATTGATTTTTTTAGTTCATTTCGCAAAAATTGTGCTATGAAAAACAGCTTTAACACAGTTGACCTTATGCTTTCTAAGCCGGTCGGTCCCCTTATCATAAAAAATGCAATTCCTACAATAATAATCATGATGGTAAGCGCCATCTACAATACTGCTGACACTTTCTTTGTAAGCCAGCTTGGCACCAGTGCTTCCGGGGCAGTCGGCGTCGTTTTTTCGCTCATGACGCTGATTCAGGCAGGTGGATTTTTAATCGGCATGGGCTCCGGCTCAATTCTTAGCCGCGCACTTGGTTCGGGAGACATAAAAAAAGCACAGACCCTTGTTTCTACCGCAATTGTAACGGTTTTTAGCCTTGGCATTGTTTTTTCTGTTTTTGGAACGATTTTTAATGTTCAGCTTGTGCGCGGTCTTGGAGCAACCCAGACAATTCTTCCTTATGCAATCGATTACGCACGCTACATTATCTTAGGCTGTCCATTTATGATGTCTTCGTTCGCAATGAACAATCTTCTGCGTTTTGAAGGCAAGGCTTCGCTTTCCATGTTTGGAATGGTCAGCGGCGGAATATTGAACATGCTTTTAGACCCGCTTTTTATCTTTGTATTTAAAATGGGAATTTCCGGAGCTGCCATTGCAACCTTAATCAGCCAGATTACAAGTTTTGTAATTCTTTTTTCAATTCATGCGTTTAATAAATCTGTCGTAAATTTTAACTTAAAGTCAGTTGCCAGAAAAATAATCGTTTATGCAGACATTATTACGACAGGACTTCCAAGCCTTTTCCGCCAGGGTTCAACTTCTGTTTCCAATATTTTTATGAATATGGGAGCAGCAAAGTACGGAGCCTTAATGGTCGGATTCGCCTTAACAGGCGCACAGACAGCCGACGCCGCAGTTGCAGGAATGTCAATCAGCAACAAAATCTGCCAGCTTATAATGTCGGTTGCAATCGGACTTGGCCAGGGATTCCAGCCGGTCTGCGGAATCAACCTCGGAGCAAAAAAATACGACCGCGTAAAAAGCTCAATTTCGTTTTTAATAAAAATAATTACAGCGTGCATGTTCGTCTTAGGTTTTGTAGTTTTTATCTTTGCACCACAGATTGCACGCACATTCCGCGACGACGAAGCAGTAATTAAAGTTGCTTCGCTTGCTTTAAGAATGAGCTGCTGCATTCTGCCTTTCCACTCGCTCATTTTTGGAACTTCAATGCTTTTGCAGACAGCCGGCGCAAAGGTTTCTGCAACAGTGCTTTCTTCTTTACGGCAGGGAATCGTTTTTATTCCTCTTATTTTTATTCTGCCGTACGCATGCACTCTCTTTGGAGCAGCCCCAATCTACGGAATCATGCTGACCCCAGCCCTGAGCGACTTAATCAGCGCATTTATAATGCTGCCTTATTTAATTAAATACGTCAGAAAACTTGGAAAATAAAAAAAACCGCTCCAGAAACGAAGCGGTTTACAATAAAAACTTGGATGGGCGGCGTATCCATCATATCAGGTTCCATTAAGGAGCGCCGGGTGCCTTTCCGGCTCGTCAAATTTTACAACTTGAATATATATTAAGAGATTTTTTTAGTCAACTTTTAGAAGGCGCTTAGAATTACAATAATTTTCCAGCTTTGAGCTGCTTATATCAAACATCGTAGAAACGTAATAAACATCCTTTGAAATATCCAGCTTAATACTTACAAAAATATTATCTTTAAAGCATTTTACAAGTTCAATAGAATCTTTATTAAATCCTGCATAATCTGGTGCCAGGATTATGTCAGCAAGAAAATCCAGATATGAAGCAGCCTTATAATGCTTTCTCTTTAACAAATGTGCCAAAAGCCCCTTGGAACGAAAGACTTTTCTTTCTGCAATCGGAAGCTTTAATAAAGCTGCAATTTTATTTGAAAATGTTGTAATTTCTATCAGTTTTTCAGTTGGCATATAAAATCTTATCAAATTTTTTTTAATAGATTCTATACAAAAAAAATCAAAAAACTGTCTTTTAAACCGCGTGAGGGATTGCAGTGGCGGCAACCTGTTGCCGGCACGCCCAGCTCTTCCGTATTACCTTTTTATTCTTTGCGGGATTTTCTTTTTTCTTCGTACATTGCCTGGTCTGCCTGCCTTAAAGCCTGGGAAAATGACAATGTCTCGTCTTTTACCGTGCACGAACCGAACGAAGCATCTAAAGTTAAAACATTGTCGCTTTGCTCCTTAAAGCACTGTTTAATTTCGCCAATTATGGACTGAGCCCTGGCTTCCGGACACTTTGTACAGAAAATCAAAAATTCGTCGCCGCCGATGCGCATTGCAACACAGCCTTCGGGAATTGTATCTTCAATTGCGCCGGCTGTCTTTTTTAACAGAAGATCGCCATATTCGTGCCCGAAAGTATCGTTCACTTTTTTAAGCATGTTGCAGTCCGCCATTATCAATGTAACAGGAAAATCTTCCGGTTTAAAATCTCCCTTGCAGCGGGCTTCTAAATAATTGCGGTTACGCAGACCTGTAAGTTTGTCTTTAAAAGCTAATTCTTCAAATTCGTTTTCGAGCTGGATTCTTCTTGTAATGTCTGTTACGACGCCGACGATTCCGATTATTTTTCCGTCTTTAAAAACAGGATTCTTTTTTATTTCATAATACAAAGTGCCGCTTTTTAACGGAAAAACACTTATAAATTCGCTTCCTTTTCCTGTTGCAAGAATTTTTTTGTCGTCTTCGTAATACTGCCGGCCAAGTTCTTCATAACATTGAATTTCTAAATCTGTTTTTCCAATGATGCTGTGTTCGTCTCCGCCGTTTAATGCGCTGCAGACTTTTGTAATAAAGCGGTATTTACATTCAGTATCCTTAAAAAAAATGTTTGCAGGCACGTCCTCTACAAACTGCAATACCCTGTTAAAATCCAATGCGTCTTTATCGTACATCTGTTTCTCCGTATACGCTCGTTCTAAAAATAATCAGAACTTTTTGCCTTTTATACAAGAGAAAATAACAAAATAAAAAACATTCTTACAGAATTTTCTTTTTTTTATGGAGCATAATATGCCCACATTCTTACAATTTGCACCAGCCGCTGAATTTCAAAACAGAATCTGGCTTTTCGCCCTTCCGCTTTTCGCTTCATTGTGCTGACATCCTGTCAGCACAACTTCGGGGCTACAATCCAGGCTAGGATTTGCTTCAGGCGGTCTTGCGACATTCTGTCGCGCAACAAATGCTGCGCATTTCAAATGTGCCGCCCCATGCGGAATCTTAAATTCCAAAAACCAGCAAAAAATGTATAATGCTTTTATGAAGAATTCTTTTTCTAAGGTTGCAACTACTTCTCTCAGCCACAAATGGCAGGACGCTGTAAAACGCGAAATTCCAATTTATTCACGCGGAAACTCAATCCGCTCAGATTTTGACAGAGATTACACCCGCCTTTTGCATTGCCAGGCATTCAGCCGGTTAAAACATAAAACACAGGTTTTTTATTCACCTCACAATGACCACGTCTGCACCAGAATGGAACACGTTCTTCATGTTGCTTCTGTTGCAGATACAATTTCCAAATATCTTGCCTTAAACACAGAACTTTCTCAGGCAATTGCAATCGGGCACGACATTGGACACGCGCCTTTCGGTCACACAGGAGAAGACATTTTAAATTCTCTCATGGAAGCCCGCCCTGGTGCTGCTGCTCCTAAAAAATTCTGGCACGAACGCAATTCACTCTTTTTTGCAGACTACATCGAAACTCTTTCTGATCCGAACGGCACAGAAAAAACACTCAACTTAACTTACGCAGTCCGCGACGGAATAATCTGCCACTGCGGCGAAGTTGACGAACAGGGCCTAAAACCGCGCGAAGACGCAATAAACCTTTACGACATAAAAGTTCCGGGCTACAAAAATCCGTTTACCTGGGAAGGCTGCGTCGTAAAACTCAGCGACAAGATTGCATTCCTAGGCCGCGACCTGCAGGACGCAAGACGCTACCACATTCTGGACATGAGCTGCTACCGCCAGCTGCGCGAAATCGTCGGCAGCACACTCGGCATTGAACAGGACAAAAAAGCTGTAAATACAACGGTTTTAATCAATGACATGATTGTAGACCTTTGCCGGCAGTCCAGCCCTGAAAAAGGACTTTGCTTCAGTGAACCTTATTTTAAGTTTATCCGCGAACTAAAAAAGTTCAGTTACGAAAAAATCTATTCTCACTGGCGGCTTTTAGAATTTAAAAACTATGCACAGAACGTGCTCGGCACAATTTACCGCACGCTTATGGGAGTGCAGAGTTTTGCACAAAACGGAAGAATTCCACAGGCAATGCGCTACTTTAAAAATCTAAGCAAAACCTTTGAAGACTGGCTCATAAGATATTCAAATTACGACGAAAAAGCAGCCTTAGAACGAAAACAAACCCTGCACTACGAAACTCCGGTAGTTTTTGATGTAACAAACTACGAAAGCTATCAAAAATGCGTAATTGAATACATTTCCGGCATGACCGACAATTTTGCAATTTCATGCTACGAAGAAATAATCAGTTTTTAAGAAAGTGCTGCCTGTTATTCCGGCCGTCGAGCAGAAAGCTCATCATTTTTCTTTCACTAATTCCGGGTGGAATTCAAAATGCATGTTGTCAAAAATTATCCAGTTTCCGCCCCAGATAAAGCCTTCATCTTCAAAAATGTCGATTACTTTTTGCGGCGGAATCCATCTGTTAGCAAGCGGAGTGAGCATCCAGTTTTGAGGATCTTTGTCGCGTGTCCAGCTCCAGAAAATTGCTTTTCCGTTTAAGCGTTTTGGCAAAAGGTCTATTGCAATTCCGTAAGAATGAAAGGATTTTCTCCCGGTTCCCTGAATTACTCGCCAGTTGTAGGCATCTGCAGATTTCAGGCTCTGCAGGAATGAATCTACTTCTTCGTCGGTTTTAGCTTCGTTATAAATTTCAGATTCAATTCTCTTTAAATTTGGTTTTATTCTTTCGTGAACCTTTGTCGGCCTGCCTAAAAAAGTTGTGCTTACAATGTGATCTTCAATTATTACCTGCGACTTTGCTGCATACAAAAAATCGTAAAAAAACATTGGAGTTCCAAGGGAATTCTGTCTGTTTTCCGCAGAAGAAAAATTCTTTACTCTTTCTATTTCTTCTTCAGTAAGCGTTGCCGGATCTTTTAATTTTGAATATTCATAAATAAGCGGCCAGTAACTGTCTTTGTTCTGTAATTCACTTTCCGGTAAAAGCCTGCAATCCGCCCACCAGAACTCACTCTTTTTTAAATTGTCTTCGCCTGTTTTTTCTGCAAAAACCGGGGCAGTAACTGTAACAAGCCAGTCCTGCTTTTCGCTGTCAAACAAAGCGTTAAAATCAACGTCGGGGTAGCATTTACGAAAAAGTTCTATATTCTCTGGTTCTGCAGATTTTGTTAATTTAATATTTTTCTTAAATTGAATCAAAATGAGCAAAGCTGCTGCGGCAAAAACTACAGGTAAAATCAAAATTCTTTTTTTCTTCAAATTAATTCCTTTTTTTTCAATAAAATCATA
>CAVEBK010000045.1:0-4264 GCA_963613915.1 uncultured Collinsella sp. | reverse complement strand
ATCATACAAAAAACTAAAAATTGAGCAAAACAGCCTTTCGCACAGGGAATTCTTACAAACTCAATAGCGACGTTTTTTTTGAAATTATCTTTAAATATTCCGGCAGATGCTGACCGGCTAGTTTTAAGAATTTTATTGCGCTGTCTAAGGCAGAGTCGCGTATGTCTTTGTCCAGTTTAGAAAGCGATTTTACAATCTGCACTCCGTTTCTTCCCCAGTTTTCTGCAAGTTCGCTGTTGGTGTCTGCCTGAGTAGATTCAAGTGCACCAAACAGAACTTCAACAAACTGTTCACGCTTGCTTACTGTAAGTTCAACAAACCATTCATTAAAAACTTTATTTAAAAACAAACTTGATTCAGAAAGGTTTTCGCAAAGTTCAAAATCTTCCGGTTCTGTCTGCCAGGAAATCGGATCGTGCTGCATTATGTTTTTTGCAGAACTTTTTAACACCTTAAAAGTTGAATCGTGTTCAAAAAACATTCCGACAATGGATTCCTGCGGAAAATAAGATTCTGTCTTTTTTAGCGCAGACTGAAAATCCGGCTGCTGCAATGTTGATTTTAAAAATCCAGGTCCGTCAAAATTAAAGATTTTTTTTAGCTGTTTCTGATATTTTTCGCCGAGTTTTGCTCCCGCAAAAACTGCAAGGTTTCCGCCTTTTGAATGACCTCCGCAAAAATGATCAAACCTTTTTAATTTTTTTATGCTTTCTTCAAGATACAAAAGCGAATCCTTCTGTGCCTTTACTTCGCTCATAAAAGCAAGGTTAAAATCTTCTTTCCAGCCGATAATCGTGTCGTCAGTTCCACGAAAGGCTTCAAAAGCAAAATCTGCATTTTTCTGAATACATAAAAAAGTAAGCGCGCTGAACTGTTCTTCTTCTTTTTTGCTGTAAGTGTCCCTGAATCCTGTTAAAAAAAGTGAACCAAATCTTTTTGACTGGGCACAGACAAACAAAAGTTCAACTGTCCGCGGATTAATTAAAACTCCAAGTTCCTTGCGTTCTTCAAAACGGTCAGCTGCAAACTTTTCGGCCGCATCACTTAATAAGATTTTTGAATTGAATTCCTTAGAAACAATTCCTCCAAAATCAAGATAGGAAAGCTGGCACAAAATCAAAGAGTCAACAGCATTAAGAGGCAAAACATTAAAAGGAATATCTCCACGCCATTTTACATAATCAAATAAATCCATAGATTAAATCTTAAAACTCACGACCTTTTTGTGCAATTCAGATAAATTCTATATAATCAATGCCTGCGATATTTTTACACCTCTTGAAGATTCAGTTTTTTGCGTTAAAATTCAAGAGATTCCAGTGAGGCTAAAAACTGATGCTAAAAGTAAAACAAAATCCATTTAAATACCTGTTCATTTTTCTTGCAGGACTCTTTTTTATCTTACTTTGCGCCCAGATTGCAAGAATAAAATCAGAAAACAGGCGTGAACACAAAGCTTTTATCGAAGCAGTTGCCGGAACAGAATCTTTTTTCAGAAGATCAAAGAATTTTTCAATCTATTTTGAAATTCCTGACAGAAACCAGAACAGCACAAGTACAAAAGCAAAAAACAGCTGGTTTGACAAAGAATTAAACGAATGGGGAGCTCAGTACGACATTTATATCGAAAACACTTCTCAGGCAGTTCTTACAGACTGGAAGTTAAAAATAATTCTTCCGTCATCATTCAGGATCGACTCTTTCTGGAATGTAGAAAAAGACCTGCAGGAAGTTCATTCACCGCTTGAAAATTCAATAACAGTGTGCGGAATCGAAAATGCATTAAACACAAAAATTTCAAATTCCGCTCCAGGAAAAATCGGTTTTGTTCTTTACACACCTCAGATAATCGAAAACTGCAGCTTTGAACTTTCTTACAGACTTAACCTGCCGGTTTTAAAATCTCAGCAGGTAATAATTTTCCTTGTCTGCTTTATTTTGAGCGTTGTTGTGCTTTTTGTTTATTCACTTTTTGACATTATGCTCAAACGGCAGAAAAAACAGTCCTTTGAAACAATTCAGGCTCTTATCCGCCTTATTTCGCACTTTATCGACGTCCGCGATCCTTACACAAAGGAACATTCTTCCCACGTTGCAAAATATTCAAAGATGATTGCAGAAAAGATGGGATTTTCAGAAGAAGAACTGCAGAACATTTACTGTATGGGACTTCTGCACGATGTAGGCAAAGTTTATATTCCAAGTGAAATCTTAAGAAAACCCGCAAAATTAACCGACGACGAATGGCAGATTATGAAGCGCCACACAATTTACGGCTCGCAGGTTTTAAACGAATTCAAGGATATTCCGAATGTAAAAGAAGCAGTTTTGTATCATCATGAACGTTACGACGGCAAAGGCTACATGGAAGGCTTAAAAGGCGAAGAAATTCCTCTTGTAGCAAGAATTATCTGTGTAGCAGATTCCTATGACGCAATGGCAACCGACCGCGCCTACAGAAAGGCACTCTCAAAGGAAGTAATTTTAGCCGAACTCGAAAAAAACAAAGGAGTTCAGTTTGACCCGAAAATCGCAGAAATCATGATCGAACTCATAAAAGAAGGAAAGATTTAGTCCGCAAAAAGGGATGAGCTAAAGTGCGTTGATATCTTGCGGATTCACAGATTTAGCATTAATATAATAACCGTTAATTTAATGGCTATTATATTATGAAAAAATTTTATGATCGTAAAAAAGAATTTGAATCTCTTGAACAAATTGAAAAAAACTCTTTTACAAACGCAAATTTCACTTTAATAACAGGGCGAAGAAGAATCGGTAAAACTGCCCTGCTTAAAAAATTTATTGAAGGCAGAAAAAGCTGTTACCTGTTTACAACCCGAACTTCTGAAAGCCTTTTGTGCCAGCAATGGCAGAATCAACTTGAAGAAACAATCGGACTAAAAATATTCGGAACCATTACAAAACTTTCTGTCCTTTTTGAACAGATAATGCAGTTTTCAAAACTGCAGCACTTTATTCTGATTATTGATGAATTTCAGGATTTACAGACAATAAATTCAGCCTTTTTCAGCGAAATGCAAAACATCTGGGATTCAAACAAAGATGATTCAAAAATCAATTTAATTGCCTGCGGTTCAGTTTATTCAATGATGATAAAGATTTTTGAAGATTCAAAAGAACCTTTATTTGGACGTGCAACTGCAAAAATCAATTTAATGCCATTTACTCCTTCCGTATGCAAAGAAATTTTAAGGGATTTTAATCCAGAATATACAAATGAAGATTTGCTCTGTATTTATATGCTTAGCGGCGGAGTTGCAAAATACATTTTTCTGCTTATGGAAGCAGACTGCACAACAAAAAGCAAAATGATTGACTTTGTTACAGGAATCACTTCTCCATTCTTAATCGACGGCAAAGATATTCTGGTAAGCGAAATGGGAAAAGATTACGGAATTTATTTTTCAATTCTTTCGCTAATTTCAAGGGGAATGACATCTCAAAGTGAAATTGATTCTATAATTCAAAAAAACACAGGAAGTTATCTTGCAAACCTTTATAAAGTTTTCAATGTAATAAAACCTGTAAGACCTCTTTATTCAAAACCAGAAAGCAGAAATGTCCGCTGGCAGATTACAGACTGTTACCTGAGATTTTATTTCTGGTTTATTTATTCAAACCAGAATTTAATTGAACTTGGACAATACGATCTGCTAAAAACATTAATTCTGCGCGATTACGAAACATTTACAGGCAAAACCCTCGAACAATATTTTACAGAAAAAATAAAAGAAGAAACCCAGGTAACTTTGCTTGGTGGCTGGTGGGATAAAAAATCTCAAAACGAAATTGACATCATCGCAGTAAATGAATTTTCAAAAACCTGTACCGTTTACGAAGTTAAACGCAACCCCGAAAAAATAAATCTTAAACAGTTAGAAGAAAAAGCAACTGCGTTTAAAAAAAACATTCCAGATTTTTCCATAAATTGCACTGGATTAAGTATTAAGGATATGTAAAGAAAACATGAATTTGTCGTCTGCAATAAAAAACTCCGCCCGCACACAACGCACAGACGGAGTTTATCTCATTGTGTCATGCTGAATTCAGTTCAGGATGACACAGCGCAGGTTCGGACATTTTATCTATTCTTCAACATCGTAGCAGTTGATATGAAGATCTTTTAACTGCTGCTCATCTACAGGGCTCGGGCACTCATCCATAGGACTGGCTGCCAGATTATTCTTCGGGAAGGCGATTACTTCGTGGATGCTTTCCTCATGGCACATTAACATAAGCA